>CAZJJF010000042.1:0-2561 GCA_964546245.1 uncultured Anaerolineales bacterium | reverse complement strand
AGCGGCGCAACGCTGACCTTCAGGCCCAACTCAGCGCCTGCCAGAGCGATCTGGCAACTGGTCAGGCGGAGACCACTCGTCTCCAGCGTGAACTAAAGGCACTGGCTGCGGCCGGCGCTGCGGGAGCTACCGCTGCGGCCGCGCAGACGCTGAAATCCGAGGAGACCCCCCCTCCACCGCCGCCGGTAGCCAGCGCGACTCTGGGGATGGTAGCGGCTGACAAGGCAGCTGACACGGAGGAGGAAGAAGAGGAGGCAGGCACGCCCTCGGCAGCGACGGCGGCAGTGGCAGGCGCAACGCTAGGGGCAGCCGCAGCGGCTGGCAAGGCAGAGGGCGACGATCTGGAGCTAATTGAGGGTATCGGCCCGCGCATCGCCGAACTGCTGCACACCAACGGCATCACAACCTTCGCCCAACTTGCCGCCACGCCTCAATCCGAGTTGGAGGCCATCCTGGACAAGGGCGGCCCCGCGTTCAACCGCGCCGACCCGGAGACCTGGCCGGAGCAGGCGGCCCTTGCCGCCAGAGGCGACACCGAGGGCCTGGCGAAGCTGCAAGCCCAACTCATCGGCGGGCGGCGCATCAAGGGCGACGATCTGGAGCTAATTGAGGGTATCGGCCCGCGCATCGCCGAACTGCTGCACACCAACGGCATCACAACCTTCGCCCAACTTGCCGCCACGCCTCAATCCGAGTTGGAGGCCATCCTGGACAAGGGCGGCCCCGCGTTCAACCGCGCCGACCCGGAGACCTGGCCGGAGCAGGCGGCCCTGGCCGCCAAGGGCGACACCGAGGGCCTGGCGAAGCTGCAAGCCCAACTCATCGGCGGGCGGCGGCTCAAAGCCGACGATTTGGCCCTGGTTGAAGGCATTGGCCCCAAGACTGCCGAGTTGCTGCGCGCCAACGGCATCACCAGTTTCCGCCAGTTGGCGGCGACAGACCCGGCGCAGTTGAAGGCCATCCTGGCCAAGGGTGGCCCGGCGTTCAACTATGCCGATCCCGGAACCTGGCCGGAGCAGGCCGCTCTCCTGGCGCGCGGCGACACCGCGCGTTTCAATGCCCTTGCCGCCGAGCTCATCGCCGGCCGCCGGCGGGCCGATGACCTGACGGCGCTGCACGGGGTTAGCCCGGCGCTCGCGGCCGCGCTGGGAGCGCAGGGCATCAAGTCCTACAAGCAACTGGCTGACACCGACCGCGTCAGCCTGGAAGCAGTGATGGCCGAGGCGGGTGGCCCTTCGAGCGGTCTGGACTACGATGCGCTGAGCGAACAGGCGACCCTGGCTGCGGCGGGCGACTGGGACGTCCTTAAGGAGTACCAGGACCGGCTCGCGGCCGATGCATCGGCCGCGCCAGACAACCTGATTGAGATCGAGGGGATCGGCCCCAAGATCAGCCAGGTTCTCAACGCAGCAGGCATTCGCACCTTCTGGCGGCTGTGGCATACGACGCCGCAGACACTGCGCGCGATGCTCGATGCCGCTGGTCCCCAATATCGTATCGCTGACCCGACCAGCTGGCCGGAGCAGGCCGCGTTGCTGGCGAAGGGGGACCGGGCTGGCTTCGATGTCCTGGTAGCCCGCCTGGTCGGCGGTCGAGAGCCAGGTGCGGCGGCCGTCGCTGAGACGTCGGCGCGCCCCGCCGACGACCTGACCAAGATTCGAGGTATTGGCCCCTCCGTCGCGAAGGCCCTCAACGCGGCTGGCATCACCACCTACGAAGATCTCGCGGCGCAGACCCCCGCACAACTGCGGGCGATTGCGGCGCCCATTGCGGGACCGAACGTCGAGGTCCAGGTTTGGATCATTCGGGCGCGCGAACTCTCGAATGATCCAGGCAGGAGGCAGTCGTAATGGCAACTCCTCCAGTCTCGTATAGCAGGTTGGAGCGCCCCTGGCTCTGGTCGCGCGTCGGTATTGGCGTGCTGCTTCTCGCGTTTCCGCTGGCTGGCGCGCTAGGGCTACTGCCAGCCTCCATGATGCCGGGTCAGACGACGGCGGCCACACCCACCGTCGCGGCTGTGGCGGCGGCTCCGACCGCGGCCGCAGCGGCTCCCACGCTGGCTGCCGTGGCTCCGACCGATGTCGCAGCGGCTCCCACGTTGGCTGCCGTGGCATCAACCGTTGCCTCTGGCGCACAGGCGACCCCCGCCCCAGGCGCGGCGGCGGGCGCAGGGGCAGCAGCGTTGCCCGCCATCGCGCTACCAGCGGGCTTCCGCATCACGTCGCCAACCTTCCCCGTCAGTGGCACGGCGGCCCCCAACTCGAGGGTAGAGGTGGTCGTCGACGGGCAGGTGGTAGGAACCGCGACGGCGGGGGCAGATGGCAAGTGGACCATCCCGTCCGTCACACTACCGAGCGGGGCCAGGGAGATGCTAGTTCGGACCGTGGACGCGACAGGGAAGGAGACGGGCAAGTCGGCGCCCATCGCCCTTAGCAGCCTCGGCTTCGGCCAGGCGGCGGGCGCGCAGGCGACCTCCGCCCCAGGCGCAGCCGCTGGCGCGGGGGCAACCGCAGCCCCAGGCGCAGCCGCTGGCGCGGGCGCGACTGGCGCACAGGCGACCC
>CAZJJF010000041.1:0-15533 GCA_964546245.1 uncultured Anaerolineales bacterium | reverse complement strand
CATGAGCGAATGGGCCTTCGTCGGCGCGGCCATCGGGGCGGCCATGATGGGGCTGCGACCTGTAGTCGAGATCCAGTTCGCCGACTTCATTGCCACCCCCTTCGACATGATTGTCAATCAGGCCGCGACGTGTTACTACCGCTGGCAGGCTCCCGTGCCCATCGTCATCCGCGCGCCAAGCGGGGGCGGCATGCGCGCCGGCCCCTTCCACTCGCAGAATCCGGAGGCGTGGTTCGTCCATCGCCCCGGCTTGAAGGTTGTCGCGCCATCGACACCCTACGACGCCAAGGGCCTACTCAAGGCGGCCATTCGCGACAACAATCCGGTCCTTTACTTCGAGAACAAGTATCTCTATCGCCGGCTCAAGGCCGACGTACCCGATGACGACTACGCTGTCCCCATCGGCGTTGCTGACGTGAAGCGCGCCGGCTGCGACGTCTCCATCATCACCTATGGCGCGATGGTGGACGAGGCGTTGCAGGCCGCTACCACCCTGGCCGACGAAGGCATCGACGCCGAGGTGCTGGACCTGCGCACCCTGCTGCCGCTAGACCGCGAGGCGATTCTGGCGTCGGCGGCACGCACCGGCAAGGTCATCATCGTCCACGAGGCGTCGCTGACCGGCGGCGTGGGTGGCGAGGTGGCCGCCATCATCGCCGAGCGCGCCTTCGAGCTGCTGGATGCGCCCCTGGTGCGCCTGGCGGGCCTCGACACACCCATCCCCTTCAGCCCACCATTGGAAGATGCCTTCCGCCCCAATGCCGCCAAAATCGCCGCCGCCGCTCGCGAGCTCGCCGCCTACTGACGTGTGACACGGTCGGTTGACTCATCGCCAAGGCACAAAGGCACGAACTCGTACCAATGGACGACCCACGAATCATGCTGCTGGCGGTGTCGCTGGTCGTGCGCGTGTGGTAAAGTAGCGCTGCGCGAATCAAGGTGCGCCATCAGGAGGTGACAGGGATGCGCTATGGCTTTGTGCTGCCGAGTGGGGACGCCCGGGTGGCGGCAGAGATGGCCGCTGTCGTCGAGCAAGCGGGGTGGGATGGTTTCTTTGTCTGGGAGCCGGTGTGGGGCGTGGACGCCTGGGTGTGCCTGACGGCGGCGGCGATGCGCACCGAGCGCATCCGGCTTGGCACCATGTTGTCGCCCATCTCCCGCATGCGTCCCTGGGACCTGGCGGGCAAGGCGACGACCCTCGACCAACTGTCCGGTGGGCGTGTGATACTTTCGGTGGGGCTGGGCGCGGTGGACACCGGCTTTGCTGAGTTTGGCGAAGTCACCGACCGCAAGACCCGCGCCGAGCTGATGGATGAGGGGCTTGACATCATCACGGGGCTGTGGCGCGGCCAGCCTTTCGCCTACCAGGGCCAGCACTACGTCCTCAAACCCACTACCTTCTTCCCTGCCCCGCCGCCTGCGCAGCAGCCCCGTATCCCCATCTGGGTCGTGGGCGCGTGGCCGCGCCCCAGGTCCATGCGGCGCGTTCTCAAGTACGACGGTATCCTGCCGATGGTCATGGGCGACAGCGGCGCGCCGCGCCAGGCTGCCCCCGACGATATCCGCGCCATACGCGACTACGTAGCCGAGCGCCGCACCGAGCCGACACCCTTCGATATCGTGGTGGAGGGCGTGACGCCGGGCGATGACCCGACCCACGCTGCTGACATCGTGCGCCCCTGGGCTGAGGCGGGCGCGACGTGGTGGATTGAGGCGCTGTGGGAGTTGCCTGGCCGGTCGGTTACGCTGGACGATGTGCGCCGCCGCGCCGAGCAGGGGCCGCCACGAGGCGTGTAGCGCCTGGGGCCTGGCGCGGCGTGGAGGGTTGGGGGTACCGAGGGGCTAGGATCGGCTGAGCAGCCGTATTCCCCACACAATGAGGGCGGCGATGGTCGTCGTCGCCGGGAAAGTGACCATCCAGGCCAGGCCAATCGATTGGAAGACGCGCCAGCGCACCATGGACAGGCGTTGCGCCGCGCCCGCACCGGCTAGCGTGGCGCTGATGACCTGCGTACCGCTAACGGGCGCGCCCGCCTCCGTGGCGACGAGAAGCGTCGCGAAGGACGCCCCTGTCGAAGCGAAGCCGTGGATAGGACGAATGCGGTACAGGTGATTGCCCAGCCGCCACATGATGCGCTGGCTACTCACAGCGACACCCAGGGCCAGGGCGGCCGCGCTGATGACAACCACCCACCACGGCACATTGAACCTTGCCTGCACCCCGGCCAACACCAGCCCAAGCGTGATCAAGCCCATACTCGTCTGCGCATTGTTCGCGCCGTGAACCAGGGACAGGCCCATGGAGAAGCCGATTTCGCCCCAGCGCAGGTAGCGGTTGATGTGCGGCGGCATACCCTGGACTGCCAGTAGCAGCAGGCTTAGCGTCACATGGCCGAGCGCCAGGCCCACGATGGGCGTCGCCACCAGGAAGAGAACGATGCGGGCGATGCCCGGCAGGTCCAGCGCCTCCGCCCCTACGCCAGCGAAGGCCGCGCCCACCATCCCGCCGAGGAGGGCGTGGGTCGCGCTGGTCGGGATGCGCAGCCGGTTAGCCAGCAGGCCCCAGCCAACAGCGGTGGCAATGGCGATGTTGAGCTGGGTCGATGTAAAGAGGTCGGTGCGCACGACGGATTGCCCGATAGTCTGGGCGACAGCGACGCCGAACAGGAAGGGGCCAATGAATTCGGCGATGGCAGCCAGAAGCAGCGCGGGACGGCGCGCCATAGCTCGCGACGCGACTAGAGGCGCGATGTTAGCCCCGCTGTCGTTGTAGCCATTGAGGTAGGCATACACCAGGGAAAGGGTAACGGTGAGGATGAGGGCAGTGTCGGGCATGCGCGTCGTTACATGGACGAAGGACAAACGACGAAGGACCAATAGACCACCGGCTTAAGCGCTTGCCGCGCGGTCCCTGGTCCTTCGTCTCTGGTCCGCTCTCTGTGTTAGTTTGCTGCCCCGACTGGCTCGGCGGCTGCCTCGGCCAGTTCGTCGGCCGTGATGCCGTCGCCTTCCAGCGCCAGTTCCAGCACCTCGTCCATGGTATCAACGAGGTGAAACTGCATCTCCTGGCGTACCTGCTCAGGCAGGTCGTCCAGGTCCGGTTCGTTGCGGTGGGGCAGGATGACCTGCTTGAGGCCCGCACGATGGGCGGCCAATATCTTCTGCTTGATGCCGCCGACTGGCAGCACCTTGCCGCGCAGAGTAATCTCGCCGGTCATCGCCAGATCGGGCTTGACCTGCCGCCCTGTGAGTAGCGAGGCGATGGCCGTGGTCAGGGTGATGCCCGCCGACGGCCCGTCCTTCGGGATAGCGCCCTCGGGTACGTGGACGTGAATGTCGTTGTGGGCGAAGAAGTCCTCTGGTACGTTCAGCGCCTTCAGCCGTGAGCGCACGTAGCTGAGGGCGATCTGCGCCGATTCCTTCATCACGTCGCCCAGTTGACCCGTCACGACCAGCCCCTTGCCGCCCGGCATGCGTGTCGCCTCAATGAACAGGATACCACCGCCCGCGCTGGTGGCGAACAGGCCGGTTACCACCCCCGGCGTGTTCAGGCGCTCGGCAAGCTCGGAGTGAAAGCGCGGCTTGCCCAGGTAGGTGTGCACGTCTGCTTCGTGTACGGTGACACTCTCCGCCTGCCCGGAGGCGACGCGAGTCGCCACCTTGCGCACGACCGAGCCGATCTCGCGCTCCAGGCCACGGACACCAGCCTCCTGGGTGTAGTCCTCGGCGATCTTGCGCAGGGCGGCGTCGGTGAAGGCTACCTCATCGGGGCGCAGGCTGTTGGCCTCAATCTGGCGCGGCACGAGATAATTCCGCGCGATCTGTACCTTCTCATCGTCAGTGTAGCCATCCAGCCGGATAACTTCCATGCGGTCCCGAAGCGGCTCCGGAATCGTGTCGAGGATATTAGCCGTGGCGATGAACATTACCTGGCTGAGATCAAAGTCCACGTCCAGGTAGTGGTCGCGGAACGTGCTGTTCTGGGCCGGGTCGAGAACCTCCAGCAACGCCGACGACGGATCGCCGCGCCAGTCGGCGCCGATCTTGTCGACCTCGTCGAGGATGAACACCGGGTTGCGCGAGCCAGCCCGCCGCATGGACTGGATGATGCGACCGGGCATCGCTCCGACGTAGGTACGGCGATGGCCGCGAATTTCGGCCTCGTCGCGCATACCGCCCAGCGACATGCGGATGAAGCGTCGGCCGAGGGCGCGGGCGATAGACTTGCCCAGCGAGGTCTTGCCGACGCCCGGCGGCCCGACGAAGAGCAGAATCGCGCCGTGATAGCCGGCCGCGTAGGGTTCGACACCCTCGCGCTGACCGCTCGCGGCGGACGCGCCATCGCTTGCCTTGCCCTCGCTAGCCTCAGGCGCGGCCTGGCGGTGCCGCTCCTCGTGGAGCTTGCGCACTGCCAGGAACTCCAGGATGCGATCCTTGACCTTCTGGATATCGTAGTGGTCTTCGTCCAGAATCTCGCGGGCGCGCTGGATGTCCAGGTTGTCGGGCGTGGCTTCCGCCCAGGGCAGCGTTACCAGCCAGTCCAGGTAGTTCTTGATGACGGAATACTCGGCGGCGGCGGCGGGAAGAGTGCGCAGGCGCTCCAACTCGCGGTCGGCCTCGCGGCGCGCCTCTTGTGACATGCCAGAGGCCTCGATCTTCTCCTTGTACTCCTCGTACTCGCGTTCCTGCTCGCTGCCCTCGCCGAGCTCCTTCTGGATGGCCTTGAGTTGCTCGCGCAGGAAGTACTCGCGCTGGACCTTGCTCATTTCGGACTGGGCCTCGTTCTGAATCTTGCGACCCAATTCCAGGACTTCCAGCTCGCGGTTCAGGAAGGCCATCAGCTTGCGCAGCTTATCGGCGACCTCGTCCAGTTCGAGAATCTCTTGGGCGTCCCGCACTTCCATGCGCAGGGAACTGGCGATGAGATAGACCAGATTGACGGGTTCCTCGATGTTTGAGGCCGCCTGGCTCAGCTCGTCGGGAAGATTGGGCACCAGATCCACCAACCGCTTGAATAGATCGACGGTTGAGCGCATAAGCGCCTGCAACTCGACTGACGACACCTGGGTGGTCGGCGGGGCGACAGAGACCCGCGCCTTCAGGTAGGGATCGGTTGTGGTCCATTCGTCGATGCGGATGCGTTCCAGGCCCTGAATGAACAGGCGGATCGAGCCATCCGGCGACTTGAACAGGCGATGGATGATGGCGGCAGTGCCGACCTTGTACACCTCGTCGGGGCCAGGCTCGGCCACGGATGGGTCATACATGGCGACCAGGCCGACGATACGGTTGCCCAGGGCGACCTCGTCGACGAGACGCACGGAACGCGGCTGCTCGACGGCCAACGGCGTCAGCACGGGGAAGGGAAAGACGACGGTGTTGCGCAAGGGGAGAATCGGCAACTCCGAGGGAATCGTAGGGCGCCCTTCATGCTCGTCTTGCTGCTCAGGCTCAGGATTGGTTTCAGGCCCGGCCGCGGTGCTATCGGAACGCTTGAAAAACGGCATTGTGATTTCGGTTTCCACAGGTATTACTCCTCATCCCGATTCTGGATGGGAATGCGGCGGCGATGGACTTTCGGCAACTCGACGACCAGGAAGCCATTTTCGTAACGGGCTTCAATCTCCCCGTCGCGAATGGGCATGCCGATGGTGGCCTCCGTCTGGAACGGCCCCCAACTGATCTCCATCTGGTGCAGGCCTCGCTTGGCGAAGGTATCGCGGCGAATGCCGGCGACGACCAGCGCATTATCGACGAGGGCGATGCGGAAATCCTCTTCGCGCATTCCGGCGATCTCGACCTTCACGATCAAGCTCTCATCCGTTTCGTATACATCCGTGGGTGGATGGAATAGGGGTTGAGCGGAAATAGCCGCCCAGACGCTACCCTGGCTTTGAGCCATCAGGCGTTCAAGCTCATTGCGGAGCCAGCGTAGGTCCTGGCTGGAATGGAGTCTCCTCTGCATACGGCTTCCTTGCTCTAGCTAGACTAACGGCGCTTGTATGCACCCTGAATATTAACCCGGCGTTCTTGCACGCGCTGGACGACCACCGCCAGCGTCGTGCGTCTGGCGAGGGGTGATGCCGCTCCCCCGCGCCCACAGTACATAAGACGACGCGAGCGACGCCGGGCTTACTGTCGCTATGGGTATCCATACCTCATGGCCCCGCCCGCACTCGCGCCAGACTCTCGGTTCCGGTCGGCGCGGGGGTGTAGCCTGTCACGCCCGGTCGGGTGGCTGCCAACCCGACAGGGTAGAGGAGCGGGATGCGCGGCCGTTCCTCGCGGATGGCCGTGGCGATGTCGCGATAGGCCTCGTCGCGGCGGGCGGGGTCGGCCGTAGCCTCCGCGGCCCGCAGGCGTTCCTGCACTTTGGGCTGGTTCCAGCCTGTCTCCCCGACCGTCAGAGGGCCAAACAGGGCATTAAGGAACAAATGGGCATCAGCTACCGCGTCGACCCGTGCCGATGGCGCCGGGTAGTCGAGGATGAGGAGGGGGAAGCGCCCCTGCTTCCGCTCGGCCAGGAAGCTCGTCCACTCATCCTGTCGCACATTGGCCCGGATGCCAGCCGCCGCCAGTTGCGCAGCGACGGCTTCCGCGAGGGGCACGAGGGGGGCGCCACGGGGCGGATTGCTTACCCATAGCTCCAGCGGGCGCGGCGCACCGTCTGGCCCCGCCACTTCGCGTAGCCCATCGGGAAAGCCTGCTTCAGCCAGCAAAGCGCGCGCGCGCTCGAGGTTCGAGCTGACCGGGGCGCCGGCGAGGCGACCGCGCAGGCCAGGCGGGACAAACTGGTCAGCCGCCTCGCTGGCCTCCCGCGCGCTCCGCCCCATCAGGTCGGTTGGGTCCAGCGCCAGGGCGATGGCCTCGCGCACGCGGGCATCGTCCAGGGGGCGAAAACGCTGATTGAGGGTCAGATAGGTCACACCCAGCTGCGGTCGCGGGAGGGTGGTCAGGCCGAGCGCGCGTGCCGCAGCGGCGCGCTCCACGGGCAGACTGAGGGCGAGATCGGCGCGGCCATCGGCCAGGGCCGCCAGTTGCGCCTCGGCGTCACCCAGGGCGCGGAAAGTGAGGCTGTCGGATGTGGCGGGACCACCCCAGGTGTCGGGGGCGCGCTCCAGGCGCACCTCGCTGTTGGTGAAGCCGGTTAACCGATATGGGCCTGTGCCTACCGCGTCACCGCCCGGCCCTCCGTAGGCGACGCCGGCAGACCGGACGGCGGTCGGGCTACTGATGCCAAAGTAGGGCAAGGCCAGCAGAGCCGGTAAGTAGGCCGTTGGGCGGGCGAGGCGCAGTCGCACCTGAGAGGGACTCACGGCCTCGACCTCAGTGACGAGGCTGCCCGCGCCGCGATAGCCGCCAAAGACGTCGGACCAGACCTGGAACTGCTTACCGTCGGCACGGGATCCGGCCAGCGACGCAGGGTCGAGCCAGCGGTCGAAGTTGAACTTCACCGCTTCGGCGGTGAGGGGTGTGCCGTCGTGGAAGCGCACCCCGTCACGGAGGGTGAAGGTCCACTCCGTGGCGCCGCTGTTAGCCTGCCATTCGGTCGCCAGACCTGGCTCGATCTCGGCGCTGCCTTCGCGATACTGGGTGAGCGTATCGAAAATCTGGCGCAGGACGATAGCGCCCTCCGGGTCGGCGAAGTCGCCTGGGTCCAGCGATAGGGGGACACGGCTCACTGCCACGACGAGGCCGGCGCGCGGGGCGCTGGTTGGAAGCATGGCGGCGGTGGGGGCGGGCGGGGCAGTGGGCGCCGGGCCGAGACGCACGGGCGGCTCGGCGGGCAGCGGAGTGATGGGCGCGGGCGTCAGACTCTGGCACGCAGCCAGGCTGACCAGCAGGAAGAGGGGGAGGGCCATCAGGGCGTGACGCATTCTTGTAGTATAGGTGAGATGGGCGGCATTGTCATGTTGTAGCAGAGGAGCACCGCGATAGGGCGTCGCATCGCGGGTAGGTGAAGGAATCTCCATCCCAGGCTGGCGAATCTTTCTTTGCAGCGCCTCTGCAGGGCACGTATAATTGGCTAAGTGGAGGCGCGATGGAACCACGGATGAACCTGTGGCTCGAGGTGGACGGTGATGTCGCCCTCAGCGAGTGGCGGGTAGCCCTGCTGGAAGCCGTCGCGGAGACAGGGTCCATCAGCGCTGCCGCCGAGCGCATGAACATCGGCTATCGCCAGGCCTGGGCTAAGCTCCACGAGTGCGAAACGCGCCTGGGCGTGCAACTTGTCGCGACGACTGTCGGCGGCGCAGGTGGCGGTGGTGCGCAACTCACCCCGGTGGGTCGCGACTACGTGGATAAGTACCGGCGCTTCAGCACGGGCCTCCAGGATATGGTGCGCCGCCGCTATGCCGACGTTTTTGGCCCCTAGGGTTCTCTTTTTTTGCGCGGCGCTATGCGGAATCGGCATAACGCTGCGGGGCGTAGGAGGTTCGGGTCGTGCCAGAGTCCAAGTGGCCCATGCTCAGTGTCGAGGAGGCGCGCGCCATCGTGATAGGGCTGGTGTCGCCCCTGGCCGCCGCCGACCTGGCGCTAGCAGACTTGCTGGGGCGGGTCCTGGCCGAGGATGTGGTCGCAGTGGAGGACATGCCACCCTTTGCCGCATCGACCGTGGACGGTTTTGCCCTGGTCGCGGCCGACGCCAACCCACAGCGCCGCCTCATCGGTGAGCAAACGGCCGGCCAGATGCACGACCTGACCGTCACAGCCGGTACCGTCGCCCGGATCACGACCGGTGCGCCCCTGCCGCAGGGGGCGGATGCCGTGGTCATGGTCGAGCGAACCGAAGAGCGCGATGGCCACATCGTCATTCACGAGACAGGCTTGCGGCCCGGTGCCAATATTCGGCCCGTCGGCCAGGACATCTCGCATGGCGATCTGGTTCTCCATCGCGGCCAGGCGCTAGGCCCGGCGGAAATTGGCGTTGTCGCGATGCTTGGCCGCGCCACGGCACGGGTCATTCCGCCACCCACGGTGGGCGTGCTGTCCACGGGCGACGAACTGGTGGAGCCGGGCATGACGCCGGGACGGGGCCAGATCCGCGACAGTAATCGCTACGCATTGATGGCGGCGGTGCGCCAGGCAGGCGGCGTGTCACTGGACCTGGGCATCGCCCGTGACGAGCCGGGCGACCTGGAACGGCGCGTGCAGCGTGGCCTGGCAGAGGCCGACGTCCTCATCACCAGCGGCGGCGTCTCGATGGGGCATCTCGACCTGGTCAAGCCGCTGCTGGAGCGGCTGGGCACGATTCACTTTGGCCGCCTGCGCATGAAGCCGGGCAAGCCGCTGACCTTCGCCACACTGGGCAGCAAGCTGGCTTTTGCCCTGCCGGGCAATCCGGTATCGTCGCTGGTGAGCTTCGAACTGTTCGTGCGGCCTGCGCTGCGGCGGCTCCAGGGGCACGCGGACGTAGACCGGCCCATGTGGCGTGTCCGCCTGGTCCATGACGTGCGTCACGATGACGACCGCGCCGAATACCAGCGCGCCTTTGTCCGCCGTGAGGGCGGCGAGTGGGTGGCCGCCACGACTGGCTTCCAGGGATCGTCACGCCTGATGTCATTGGTGGGCGCTAATGCGCTGATTATCTTGCCGGTAGGTGTCGGCGACGCGCCGGCGGGCGCAATCGTTGATGCCATGCTGCTCGACGCCGCCCGCAACTATTAGCGCGGTCGCCACGTAGCCCGTAGAGAAGGTGCACTATGCTGGAAGTCCAACGCGCCGGTCAGCCAGTCAACTTGCACGACCAGTTCGGTCGTCACATCAATTACCTGCGCATCTCGCTGACGGATCACTGCAACCTGCGGTGTGTCTATTGCATGCCGACCGAGGGCCTCACGTTCCTGCCCAACCAGGACTTGCTCACGGCCGACGAGATTGAAGTCGTGGCGCAAGCGGCGGTGAATGTCGGCTTTCGCAAGTTTCGTCTCACCGGCGGCGAGCCAACGCTGCGCCGGGACGTGGTGGATATTACGCGGCGTATCGCACGCATCCCCGGCGTGGCGGACCTGTCGATGACCACCAATGGCATACGGCTGACCGAGCTGGCGGCCGACCTGAGAGCGGCTGGGCTGCGGCGGGTCAACGTCCACATCGACAGCCTGAACGCCGAACGGCTGCCGCAGCTCATGCGCTGGGGCCGCCTGGAGAAGCTCTTGGCGGGGTTGGAGGCGGCCGAGGCGGCCGGCCTCACACCCATCAAGATCAACTGCGTAGTGACGAAGGGGTACAACGACGAGGACGTGGCCGACATGGCTCGTCTCACCCTGGACCACCCCTGGGGTGTGCGCTTCATTGAGTTGATGCCGCTGGGCGGCGGCGCGGAAGCCCAGGTGGCCGTCGACCATTTCGTGCCAAGCCGTGATACCTACGCGCGTGTTGAGGCGGCGCTGGGGGAATTGACGCCCATCCCCAACCGTGACCCGTCCGACGAGTCGCGTAACTATCGGCTGGCAGGCGCGCCGGGAACCGTCGGCTTCATCAGCCCTGTTAGCGAGCCATATTGCGATACGTGTAACCGCATGCGCCTGACGGCTGATGGCAAGTTCCACCTGTGCCTGCTCCACGACGATGAGCTGGACGTGAAGGCTGCCCTACGCAACGGTGGTGGGCAGACGGCGGTGGAGGCGATTCTGGCGCGCGCGGTGGCCCTCAAGCCCACGGGGCATGCCTTACGGCGCGGCGTGCACACTGAGGAACGCCGCATGTACCAGATCGGCGGCTAGCGATTGGGGTTTGGCATCAGGCGGTACAGGTCCGATGCTAAGTGTTCTGGCAGAGGCCGTTGCGCTCTATCCGGTAGAGCGCAACGGCCTCGCTGGTCTCTATCTCGGCGGCGGCGCTATGGAGCCAGCTGCGCCAGCGCGTAGTCTACCGCCTGGTCCTGGCTCATCGCCGTTCCTTCCGCCCAGGCCGCGGCGAAGGCCGCTGCGTCCAGGCTATCGCGCGCCGCGTTGATGTCGCGCTCACGCGCAACCTGATCGGCGAAGGGTAGGGGCGCATCAATACTCGCGCGAATCGCATCGGCGGCGGCCCACAAGCGCACAGCGGTCGCCTGCTGCGCGGACCCAATTACGCGGCCCACGCCATCAAGGCAGGCGGCAATGGCTCGCCTGTCCTCCATCTCACATTCCAGGTCCAGCGCCTCGCGGAGCAGCGCCCGCGCGGTGTCGCCCGCCTCCTCAGCGTGGGCGACAAGGGCATACACACTCAAGGCTGAGGATAGGCCAGACTTATCGCCTATTTGGCGGAAGACGCCAACCGCCTCTTCGCACAGCGGTCGGGCGGCGATAGGGTCGCCCTCGTCGAGCGCGATCTGGGCCAGCTTCGCAAGGCAGTTGGCGATACCTACCCTATCGCCCAGGTCGCGGTCGATGCCCAGGCTCTCGGTAAGGAGCGGCCTGGCTCGCTCGGGCTCGCCCATATCGCGCGCCAGGAGTCCCAGATTCTCAAGAACGATGGCTACACTGCGCCGGTTGCCCAGTTTGCGGTGCAGGGCCAGGCTTTCGGTGTACAACCGGTTGGCCCCCTCACAGTCGCCCTCTGCCTGGGCTACCTGGGCCAGCTCATTGAGGCACTTGGCGACGGCCGTCTGATCGCCTAGTGCCCGGAATATGGCCAGGCTCTCCTGGAAACGCCGCCGCGCCAAATCGTGGTGGCCCTGGATGCCCGGAATCATACCCAGGTTATATAGGATGCGCGCCAGCATGGCCTGATCGCCTGTCTGCTGTATCAGGCCCAATGTCTCCTCCAACTGACCGGAGGCATCGGCGTACTCCCCCTGGTAGAAGGCGAGCAGCCCCGCCTTGTATAGCGCCTTGACTCGGAGCGCCGCCGGGGCGTCGTGACCGTGCTCCAGCGCCAGGGTTGCCCAACGCCGGCCCTCGGTCACGTAGCCGCGTATCTCCCAGAAGCGGGGCAGCGCGCCGACAAGGCGGAGAGCGATGTCTGGGGCAGCGTCGAGCGACCAGGTCAGGGCCGCGCGCAGGTTGTCGTGCTCGGCCTCCAAGAGATCGAGCCATCGCTTCTGCTCCGCGCCCTGTTCGAGCCATGGCTCAGCCTCCTCCGCCAGGCGTGCAAAGAAGGCGGCGTGACGTCGAAGCAGCGCGTTCGCTTCGCTGCTGGCTTCTAGCTTCTCGATGGCGTACTCGCGAATTGTCTGAAGCATGGTGAAACGCGGCTCGACCTTCTCCTCGTCGACCTGCCGCAACAGGCTCTTGTCGACCAGGGATGCCATCGCATCGAGCAGAGAGATTGGAGGTTGGTGACTGGGCGACGCTGAAGCCGAATCGTCCAGCCCTAGTCTCAAGTCTCCCACGACCGTTTCGGCTGCGTCCAGCGTGCAGCCATCGACAAAGACGGCCAGGCGGCGGAACAGGGTCTGCTCATCGGAGTCGAGGAGATCGTGACTCCATTCGATGGCCCCGCGTAGTGTCTGTTGGCGCGATGGCAGGTCGCGCGGCCCGCCCGTCAGCAGCGTCAGGCGGTTGCTGAGCCGCGCCAGAAGCGCCTGGGGTGTCAAGACGCGAACGCGCGCCGCCGATAGTTCGATGGCTAGCGGTAGGCCATCGAGGCGATAGCAGATCTCGGCAATGGCGGGTGCGTTCTCGTTGGTGACGGCAAAGTCCGCCTTGACACTGACCGCGCGCTGAATGAACAGGCGGACCGCGTCGTACTGGGTGATGGTGGCGACGGGATCGGCCGCGGTGCGAGGGGACTTCTCGCTGCCTGAGGCGGGAGATGTGATACGTGAGTCGAGGTCGGAATCTGGCGCGGTAGCCGGTGGCCGCTGGTCCATGGTCGTGCGCGGCGGGAGGCCCAGCGGCGGCACAGGGAAGTCGAACTCGCCCCGGAGGCGCAGTAGGGTACGGCTGGTGACCAGAATCTTCAGGCCGCGCCCCGCCTCTAGCAGGTCACTCACCAATGTGGCGGCCGGTATGATCTGTTCGAAGTTGTCCAGCACGAGCAGCATGCGCTGGTCGCGCAGGGCGGCGCGCAGGGTATCCCTCAGTGGGCGGCCCGCCTCCTCATGAATGCCGAGGCATTGGGCGATGGTCGAGGCGACGAGGTCTGGCTGGCTGATGGGCGCCAGGTCGACAAAGAAGACGCCATCCTTGAAGACCGGCTCGCTACCACTGGCGTCTGTTGCACCGAGGAGATCGGCCGCTACTTGAAGCGCCAGGCGGGTCTTACCCGTGCCGCCCGGCCCGGATAGTGTAAGCAACCTCACGTCGGGCCGCAGCAGGTGGTCGCGAAGTGCGGCGAGTTCCGCTGTGCGGCCGATCAGGGGTGTGGCCTGGCTGGGCAGGTTGTTGGGACGAGCATCGAGGGTCTTGAGGGTGGGGAATCGGGCCGGTAGGTCAGGGGCTACGACCTGAAAGATGCCCTCCAGGCTGGACAGGTCGCGCAGGCGGTGCTGGCCGAGGTCGAGCAGACTCACGCCGGGCGGTAGATCGTCCCGCACCAACTCATAGCTTGCCCGCGACAGCAGAGTCTGACCGCCGTAGCCGGCCGAGAGGAGCCGCGCCACGCGGTTGACGGGGGGGCCAAAGTAGTCACCATCGCGGGTTTGTACTGCCCCGACGTGGATGGCGATGCGGACCTTGATGACCACCGACGACGGCCCACCGACTACCGAGACGTCTGCCGGACTGGTGGCCTCGTTGGTGGTCGGTGGTCGGTGGTCGGTGGTCGCGTCTGCCAGCCCGCGCTGGATGTCCAACGCGGCGGCCAGCGCGTCCGAGGGAATGCCGAAGGCGGCACAGAAGGCGTCGCCCATGGTCTTGAACACGTAGCCGCCGTGGGCTTCAATGGCCTGGCGGAGGAGGGCGTCGTGGCGCGCGAGGGCAGCTGCCATCGCCTGCGGGAATTGCTCCCAGAGGCGAGTGCTGCCCTCAATATCGGTGAACAAGAAGGTCACGGTGCCGGTCGGCGGGCCAGGCATAGCTCTTCTCCAGCCGGCGAGCAGGGGGCCAATTGTAGACTCGAAGAAGCGCTGAGGCAAAGGAGCAGTGGAGCAGCGCTTTTCTTGCGCCGCGCGTGGCCCTCCTCTATACTAAGCGTCTGGCCCACGCCTCGCTTGTAGCGTGTGTGAGGGATGGTATCTCGTTCAGCGGACAATGCTGTTCGCGTAAGGAGACGGCATGGGGGCCTTCGACTGGCTCAAACGCAAGCCAGACAAGTTTCTAGCTCTCCTCGTCGATCAGGCCGATATGACCCAACGCGGTCTGGAGGCCCTCGAGGAAACCATGGAACGGGGTATTGACAGCGATAGTGTGCGCCGCCTGCACAAGGCGGAGCATGACGCCGATGAGGTGCGCCGAATCCTCATCGACGAGCTGAATCGCAACTTCGTGACGCCGTTCGACCGCGAAGATATCTTCGCCCTGTCGCGGGCCATCGACGATATTCTCGACTATGCGTACAGCACGGTCGACGAGATGCAGCTGCTTGGTATCCACCCCAACCCCTACCTGCGGCGCATGGTCTCCCTGCTACACGAGGCTGCCCAGGAGATTCATATGGGCACGCTGCGCCTCAAGGACCACCCCAATGTCGCCAGCGAGCACGCCATGCGCGCCAAGGCGCTAGAGAATCGCGTCGAGCGCGTATATCGGGAGGCCATCGCTGCACTGTTCCAGGGGCCGACGGACAACGAGCACATCATGGAGATGCTCAAGCTGCGTGAAATCTATCGCCATCTGAGCAACGCCGCCGATCGCGGTGACGAGGCGGCGAACGTCATCGGCGACATCGTGGTAAAAATGGCGTGAGCCGAGAAGGCGGGATCCCCGCCTTCTCGGCTCGCCACGCGGATACCGAATCAACCCAGCGCCAGGGGTGCCGCCCTGGCGTGGGCATTCACTCTGTCGCGAGCATGACGTTGCTGGCCTTGATGACGGCGTACACCGCCTTACCCGGCGCCAGACCCAAATCCTCGGCTGACGTCTTGGTAATGATAGACACCAGCCGCGCGCCACCTGGCAGCTCCACAACAATCTCGCTGTTCACGACGCCGTGATTGACCTCCACCACCTTCCCCTTGAGCTGATTACGGGCCGAAATCCTCATGTTGAACTGTTCCTTTCGTGGGTACGCATGAGTCAACGCTTCCCCATTATACTCTATCCGACTCGTGGGATGAGGTGCACTGTGCTGGCCTTGAACGAGGCCACCACTACCTGATCCACTGTCAAGCCTAATTCCTGGGCAGAGCGCCGCGTGATGAGTGCGGTGACCGGGAACCCGCAATCGAGAGTCACTCGCACCTGAGCGCCGGCCGGCCGCAACCGCGTCACCCGTCCGCGCAGGACATTTCGTGCGCTCGTCATGCCACGCCCCGTATCGGGCAGAATCGTCACATCCTCCGACCGCACACAGGCCAGCACCGCTTGCCCCACTGGCGCGTCGCTCACTGCCTCCACCACGAAGTCGCGGACCTGAACCGCCGCCAGCCCGTCATCTTGGGCGATGATGTGGCCGGGGGCCACGGTCTCGACGCCCACGAACTGCGCCACATCGGCATCCACGGGTGT
>CAZJJF010000040.1:8226-15749 GCA_964546245.1 uncultured Anaerolineales bacterium | reverse complement strand
GGGATGAGCCGCTTCTCAGCTAAGGAGGCAAGCAGATGCGCTTCTATTTCGTGCGGCACGGCCAGAGCGAGGCCAACGTGCTACGAGAAATCTCCAATCGGGGTCAGCGTCACCCGCTGACCGACCTGGGCCGCGAGCAGGCTGCCGCGCTGGCTGCGCGGCTGCGCGGCGCGGGCATTGTGCGGCTGTACAGCAGCCCCTTGCTGCGAGCAAGGCAGACAGCCGACATTCTCGCCGCCGCGTGGGGCCTCGACTACGAGGTGACGGATGCGCTGCGAGAGTTCGACTGCGGGGTGGCCGAGGGCCGCGCCGACAAGGAGGCCTGGGACTTGTGGCACTGGCTCGTGGACGAGTGGTTCGCGGGCCACGCCGAGACGCGCATCGAAGACGGCGAGAGCCTGATCGATGTACGCGACCGCTTTGTGCCTTTCGCGCAAGGGTTGGCCGAACGCTACGACAACGAGCCGGGGGGAATCGCCTGCATCGGCCACGGCGGGCTGTACATGACCATGTTCTCGCTGGGCCTCGGCCTGGTGGACCCGGCGTGGCTCGAAAGCCAGAGTTTAAGTAACACGGGCATCATCGAGGTCGAGGGGCGCGGCGGGGAGTTGGCCCTCCTGAGCTGGGACGGCGTCCAGCCAGGGCAAGAAACCGGTGGGCAAGGGTCACGAGAGGCGTGGGATGTAGGGCAACGTAACGTGTCGAGCGCAGAACGTGAAGAGGGCGAAGAACGGCCTGTGTAGCCTCAGCGGTGGCATGGCGCTGGCCGCGCTTTTCCTCATTGCAGCAGCGGTTCCGCTGTGCGGGTCATATTGACGGTCGGGCCGGTGGCGGCGCTATGCCTGGCGCTGGCTCCGCCCCGCGCCACGTAGGCGGGAATGTCCGCCATACTTTCCAGGCCCCAGGTGTACTGCAAGAAGCGCGCAAAGCCCATCGGTTGCTCCCACAGGTGAGCCGGTCGTGTCGAGCGCACGTAGCGGCGATAATGCAGCCAGACACGGCGCAAAGCCGGTTGGCCCTCCTGCGGTTGCGTCAGGACATCGTACTCGCGCCGCTCCGAGCGGGACACGGGCAGCGTTTGTAGTCGCGCCAGGATGGGCGCCGGTACCGGCGCGGCGAAAGCGCGCGCCAGGTAGCCGAGGGCCTCGCGCATCTGAATCACCAGTCGCCGTCGGCGCGTCTGCTCGACGAGGCGTTCCCAATCGAGGTTGGGCGCGGCCCGCAGGATGGTCATCGCGTCGGCCACCCAGCGCATGGGCGGGATAGGATTCCAGCGCACCCCGTGGACACACGTGTGAAGCAGTTGATCGGCGGGCGATAGGGTAAGGGTGGTGGTCGCCTCAAGGGTCAGGGGTTGCGCGGCGGCCCAGAAATCGGCGTCGGCGTCGGGTTCGCACGATTCGGCGAGGGCGTGCCAGTGAAGGTCGATCTCGCGGCCCTCGGCGTCGGCGAAGGGAAAGCCGTGGACGGCGGCCAGGTACACCGGCTTGAAGGTCTGGGTGCGGCGCTCGCTCGACCGAAAGCCGAGGCCATCGAGGAGGCGCAGGGCCGCGTGAGCCTGGGCGGTGGGCACGAGGAAGTCGAAATCACCCAGAGGGCGCAGCCCATAGTCGCGGTAGTAGACAGGCGCAACGGCTGCCCCCTTGAGAAGCAGGGTGGGGATGCCCGTCGCCGCGAAGGCGGACAGGAGAGCCGCGCGCTTGTGGAAGAGCATGTGGTTCTCGTACCACGCGCGGCGATAGATACCCTTGAGGCGCGGCATGAGCGCATCGTTCGCGCCGAGGCGCGCCAGGTTGCGATAGGCCAGCGGCAGCAGGCGATATGATCCCTGGTCGAGGGCATCGATGTTGGCGTCGGCGCGCCAGGCGGCCCAGGCGCCGAGGGCCGAGGTGTCCTGGTCCAGCGCGGCGTGCAGCAGCCGCTCCTGTTGAGCGGTCGGCCAGCAGCCGCCGGGAAACTGAACCTTATCCTTGAGGGCATCGGGTGGCATCATGGGCCTCTTCTCTGGGGGGCGGCGGTCGCCCAGGTGACCCGCTGGAGATGGCGCGACGACCTGGTCAGGCAGGCAGGCGACGTCGAGGGCCGGGGTGGTACAGGTCCCGTGTGGTGATAATAACGCACGGCAGGCGCGCAGGTTGCGGCCTCGCGCGCGACATGGCGAGTTTTGCCGGACTTTGGGTTTTCCCTATAATGGTCCCCCTATAGTGGGCCCGCACGTTACGCTGCTGGCATTCGCACTCTCTCTTCTGGAGGTATCGCCTGGATGTCGCCCTCAGCTTACCGCATCAACGCGCCGAATGTCGTGAGTGAGATTATCGATGGCGAAGCTGTCATCGTTCATCTCGGCACAGGGGTCTACTACAGTGTTGACCAGTCGGGCGCGGCCATCTGGAGTCTAATTGAGCAGGGCACGCCGTTGCCGGCCATCGCGACGGCGGTGGCGACCCATTATGGTCTCCCCGTTGCCGAGGTCGAGCCAAGCGTGCAGGCCTTCGCGAACCAGCTACTTGCCGAGGGTCTCGTCGTGCCGATCGATACCCCCACGACCCTAGAGCCAGTCAGCATCGAGGCACGCGGCGCGTGGCAGCCGCCGGCCCTGGGCCGCTACACCGACATGGAAGACCTGCTGCTGCTGGACCCCATCCACGATGTCGATGAGACGGGCTGGCCCAACGCTAAGGACAGGCCGTAACGGTCGCTGGGATCGCTCGGTCTGGTCAGCGAAGAGAGCGCATGAGTAGTACGCCCCTGGTCAGCGTCATCGTGCCCGTCTACAACGGCGCGGCCTTCCTCGGCGAGGCGCTAGACAGCCTGCGCGCTCAGGCGTATCCCGCGCTCGACATCATCGTTATCGATGATGGGTCGACGGACGACTCGGCGCGCATCGCGGTTGAGGCTGGTGATGACGTGCGTCTGCTGCGCCAGGCGAATCGGGGACCGGCGGCGGCGCGTAACCTGGGCCTGGCCGAGGCGCGCGGCGACCTGATCGCCTTCCTGGACGCTGACGACCTGTGGCCGGCCGGCAAGCTGGCGGCGCAGGTGGCGCGGCTGGCGGCCGAGCCATCGCTAGAGGTGGCGCTGGGGCGGGTACAGGCCTTTGGCGCGCCCGGCGTGCCTCTGCCCGCGACGCAGCCGGTCATCGACGTCCACCTGGGCAGTGGGGTCTTTCGCCGCGAGGTGTTCGAGCGCGTCGGCGGCTTCGATGCCGGGTTGCGCTTCAGCGAGGACCACGATTGGTTTCTGCGCGCCCGCGAGCAGGGCGTGCGGCTGGTTGTGATGCAGGCGGTGACGTTGCTGTATCGGGTGCACGCGGGGAACATGACGCGGCAGGCCGCCGCGTCGGGCTACAGCCTGGCTACTGTGCTCAAGCGCTCGCTGGACCGCCGACGGGCGGCCGGGACGCTTGGCCAACGGCTGCCCGCCCTGGCCGACTTCGATGAGGCGCGCCATCATCCCGCGCCAACGGACACGGCCCATGACTGACGCACCGCTGGTGAGCGTCATTGTACCGGTGTATAACGGCGCGGCCTATCTGGCCGAGGCGCTGGCGAGTGTGCAGGCTCAGTCGTATCACCCTATCGAGGTGATCGTCGTGGACGACGGCTCGACGGACACCAGTGGGGACGTGGCGCGGCAGGCGGTTCCGCAGGCGCGACTCTTCCGTCAGGCCAACCAGGGCGCAGGAGCGGCGCGCAACCGGGGCGTCGCTGAGGCGAGGGGCGACCTGCTGGCCTTCCTCGACCAGGATGACGTGTGGGTGGGCGAGAAGCTGGCGTGGCAGGTGGCGGCCCTGGCGACCGAGCCGACGCTGGACGTGGTTTTCGGCCACGTCCAGCAGTTCTTCAGCCCTGACCTGGACGCCGCCTCAAGGTCGCGCCTCTCCTGCCCCGATCACCCGCAGCCCGGCCTGCTCCCGTCGGCGCTGCTCATACGCCGGGCGGCGTTCGCGCGCGTCGGCCCCTTCGCGAGCGGTTGGCGCGTGGCCGAGTGGGCTGCGTGGTACGTGCGCGCCGTGGACCTGGGGTTGCGCACGGTAATGCTACCCCAGGTGGTGGCGCGGCGGCGGCTGCACGCGACCAACACGGGACTGACAGCGCGGGATGCGACCGGAGAGTATGCGCGCCTGCTGAAGGCACGACTGGACCGACGGCGCGGCGCGGCAGATTTGTAACGACGCAGTCTCCGCACCCGCCGCGGCGTCAAGACCCTCGCCCTGGCCCTGCCTTAGGAGAGGAGTGCGTCAGGCGGGATGTAGCGGATGTGGCTAGCCGCCTTGAGCATTGGACCTGGATGTCAGGATACTTGTGAACCCAGTAGACCTCAACAGCCAGCGGGCCGCCCACCTTGACGCCGACCGTGTCGCTTACTTCGACGCCCTGACGACCGGCTTCTGTCGCGCGGCGCAGGCCGTCGGCGGCGTCGAGGACCACGTCTACGCGATTGGCAGCTACGCCGTGCGGCTGCGCTTCGCCGGACCGGGCCTGGTCCCGCCATTGACGCGCGCCCTGGCCCACCTGGCAATCGAGGCGGGACCGGCGCCCGCGCTGACGGTCAACCTGTGGGATAGCGCCTCGACCGGCGTGGGGTTGCCGCTGCTGGCACGTGACCTGGTGGACCTGGTCCGGCTGCGCTGGTTCGAACGCTTGGATGGCCGCCACGAGATCAAGGGCTACGACTCGCCTCGCATCCGCACCACCTTCCATTTGGGGCCGGACATCGTGAGCGCGCTGGACACCGAGCGCGCTACGGCCGTGTACTGGGTCAACGACGCGGCGGCCCTGCCCTACTACGAGCGGGGCTATCCGCTGCAAAACATCCTCAATTGGTGGGCCGAGAGCCACGCGCTGCACTTCGTTCACGCGGGCGCGGTGGGTCTGCCGTCGGGCGGCGTGCTGGTGGCGGGAGCGGGCGGGTCGGGCAAGTCGTCCACGTGCCTGACGTGCGGCCTGGCGGGCATGGCTTTCGCGGGGGACGACTACAGTCTGGTGACGCTGGACCCCGCGCCCTACGCCTACAGCCTGTACAACACGTCGAAGCTGCGCGCCGAGGTGGAGTTGAATCGCTACCCGGGCATGCGGTCCTGGCTCGCCAACGGCGATCGGCTGGCCGACGAGAAGCCGATGTTCTTCTTCCGCGAGCAATTCCCCGACCGCGTCGCCCTCGGCTTCCCCCTCAAAGCCATCCTCCTGCCTCGCGTGACCGGTCAACGCGACACCTCGCTGGAACCGGCCGCGCCCATGACCGCCTTCCGCCTGATCGCGCCCAGTACCCTGCTGCAACTGTCAGGAACGGGACAACCGGCGTTCAGCCTGCTGTCGCGGCTGGTGCGGCGCGTGCCCGCCTACACGCTCCACCTGGGCACGGACACGGAGCAGATTCCCCACGCCATCACGGCCCTGCTGGCAAACCTGCCGTGACTGCGCCTGCCTGGCCCCTGGTCAGCGTCATCGTGCCGGTCCACAACGGCGAGCGGTTCATCGCGGACGCCCTGGCGAGCGTGCGAGCGCAGGCCTACGCGCCGCTGGAAATCATCGTCGTTGACGACGGCTCGACGGATGCGACGCCCGCGCTATTGGCGGCGCTCGGCGGTGACGTACGCGTCCTGCGGCAAGAGCGGCAGGGGCCAGCAGCGGCGCGCAATCACGGATTGCAGCTGGCGCAGGGCGAGATGATGGCCTTCCTGGACGCTGACGACCTGTGGCCGCCGGGGATGTTGCGCCGCCACATCGCGCACCTGATGGCTTACCCGGCTGTGGACATCGCCCAGGGGTTGATTCAGCAACTGCGGCTGGACCCCACCGCACCCGGCCTGACCTTCGAGGTGGCGTCGGAGCCATACCAGTTCATCAACCTGGGCAGCGCGGTCTACCGCCGCGCGGTGTTCGAGCGCGTCGGCAGTTTCGACTCCGCGCTGTGGGAAAACGAGGACACCGACTGGTTCTTCCGCGCCTGGGAGGTAGGCGCGACGAAGGTCGTGCTGCCGGAGGTCGCCCTGTTCTACCGCAAGCACGACGACAACCTGTCGCGCAGCCAGGTCGACCCGCAGCGCGGCCTGGTGCGCCTGTTCAAGCGCCATCTGGACCGGACGCGGAGCGGGAACAACCCAATGACCGTGGCGCGCCCGCCCATTGGCGAGTACATCGGCAAGGTACCCACAACTGTCGCCCTGGCCCCCGTCAAGAAGGGGAGGGGATGGTAACCATGTCGTCGCCCGAAGTCCAGGTACGGCTGGGGCGAGTATGGCGGCGGCAGGGCAAGGCCGCCCAGGCCATCGCCAGCTTCCGCCGCGTCCTGGCCGAGACGCCCGACTACGCCCCGGCCTACGTCGAACTGGCGGCCGTGCTACTGGACGAGGGGCGAGCCGCTGAGGCCGTGACGGTATGCCGCCAGGGGCTGGCCGTCGCGCCTAACGTCGCTGAGCTGCACAAGGGCCTGGCGAACGCGCTCGTCGCCGCCGAGGGGCTGGGCGCTGTTTTTCGCGAGTACCGGCTGACCCGCGCCGACGACCGCCCGCTGCGCATCGCGCCCGGCGACGTGCTGGCGTGCGTCGTGGTACGCAACGAGGCGGCCCGGCTGCCCTTCTTCCTCGACTATTACCGGCAGCTGGGAGTGGCGCGCTTTCTGGTCGTGGACAACGCCTCGACCGATGGGACTGCTGACCTGCTGGCCGCCCCATCTGATGTTACCGTCTGGCGCTCCGACCTGGCCTTCAGTCGCGCCAACTTTGGGGCGGGCTGGTTCGAGCCAATCCTGCGCGCCCACGGCGTCGGACACTGGACCCTCATCGTCGATGCCGACGAGATGCTGGTCTACCCCGACTGCGAGACGCGGCCGCTGCCCGCCCTGTGCGCCGAGCTGGACGGCACAGGCAAGCGTGCCCTGGACGGCGTGCTGCTGGACATGTATGCCGCCCGCCCCATTCGCGACACCCACTACGCGCCGGGCCAGGATCCGCGCCAGGTGTGCCCCTACTTCGACCGCCAGTTCTACCACGCCGCCTATGCCGAATGGACACCGTATCGCAACCAGCTGACGCTGGTAGGCGGCGCGCGGCAGCGCGTATTCGGCGCGGGTGGCGACTACGTCATCAGCAAGGTTCCGCTGGTTCGCTACGACACCGACGTGGTCCTCATCGGCGGCCAGCACTGGACGAGCCTGCCGCCTGAGCAGATCGCCGAGCGGGGCTGCGCGCTGCTACACTTCAAGTACATGGCGGCCTTCCCGGCCTATGTGCAGCAGGAGGTGGCGCGGGGCGAGCACTTCGGCGGCGCGATGCAGTACGGGGAATATGCCCGTGCCCTGGCCGAAGACGACACGCTGAGTCTGTACGACCCGGCCCACTCGATACGCTACCGCGACAGCCACCAACTGGTCGAACTGGGGGTAATTCGCGCCACCGACGCGGGCGAGACCGAGCCGGCCGAGCTAGTTACCCTTGACATCCTGCGCATCATGCCGCTGCCCGCCGCCACGCCGCGCCCCTTCTGGTCGGTGATGCTGACGGCCTACAACCGGCTGGATAC
>CAZJJF010000040.1:0-8216 GCA_964546245.1 uncultured Anaerolineales bacterium | reverse complement strand
GGACCGTCTACCTGGAGCGCGCCCTGGGCAGCGTCCTCGACCAGGCTGACGATGATATGCACATCGAGGTGATCAACGATGGGGCCGACCCGCGCATCCAGGCTGAGTTGGCCGCCATCGTTGACCGCGTCGGCGCGGGGCGTGCGGCCTTCACTGCGCTGCCACGCAATGTCGGCCACCCGCACATCTTCAACGTGTGCGTCGAGCGGGCGCAGGGGCGCTGGCTGCACCTGCTCCATGACGACGACTGGGTGGCGCCGGGCTTCTACGCGGCGCTGCGGGCGGGTATCGAGACCGCGCCTGACGTGGGCATGGCGGTGTGCCGCCACGTGCGCGTGGACGAGCAAGGCGTCATCCAGTGGGAGTCGTGGCTGGAGCGAGAGACACCCGGCGTCATCGACGGCTGGCTGGAACGCATCGCCCTGGCGTGTCGCGTGCAATTTGCGGCGGCGGTGGTGCGCCGCGACGTGTTCGAGGTCCTGGGTGGCTTTGCGACGGGCGTCGGCTCGACCTTCGACTGGGACATGTGGAAGCGAATCGCCGTCCGTTACCCCGTCTGGTATGAGCCGACGCGCCTGGCCCACTTCTGCCAGGGGCCGCTGTCCTTGACTCACGGCCTGCTGCGCTCCGGCGGCCAGGTGGCCGATACGCGCCGCTCGGTGGAGGCGTCCCGCGCCTATCTGCCGCCCGCCGTCGCCGAAGACCTGACCCGCCGCGCCGCCGACCAGTGCGCCGTGTACGCGCTGGATGTGGCGCGACGCTATCTTCGGGCGGGTGATTCGACCGCGGCGGCGGCCAACGCTCGCGAGGGGCTGCGGGCAGCGCGTTCCGCCGGGGTGCGCGCCGCGCTGCGTGATGTGCTGATGCGGGTCGAGGCGAGCGCGTGACGCCGCTCCTGCGCAGACGCTACATGGCCTGGCGGCCACCGCCCGCGCCACCGATACCCGGCTACACGCTGCTGATGGCCGTGCCGGGCGACCTGCCTATTCTGACGCGACTCGCCCTGGATGTGGTGGCGCGGCAGGATACGACTGGTAGCCGGGAGACGATTCTCATCCCCGACCGGCTGACGTCCGACTGGCTCGCGTGGATCACACCCTTGACCGAGACAGCTGGTCTCGGCTCGGTGCGATGGGTGGCGCTGGACACGTTTGACGCTCTCATGGTCGAACGTTACCCCGACGCCGCCCTCATCAACTGGCTACAATGGGTGCGCGGCGTGGAGGCCGTCACGACGACCCACGCCGTCTGGCACGACAGCGACCTGTTCTTTACCGACCCCCACTTTCTGCGCGACCATGTCGAGACGTGCGTCGCCCGCGACCTGGCTGTGTACGGCGTCAGCCCGTCCTGGGATGCCTGGTACGCGGGGTGCGGCCTGGGGCACATCACAGCGGCGTGGGAAATCGCCTTCGCGGTAGGATGGGCGCGCAGCTTCACGCCGTGGGACTTTCGCGGTCACGAGGCCGTCTGGAACGGCGAGCGTCATACCTTCGACCTCACCTACTGGCCGCAGGCCAACACGCTACCCGACCACATCGCCCGTTGCCCGGCGGAGAGCGGCTTCGTCCACTTCAATCATGTCGTATCTGAGTATCGGCTACTCCAGGCGGCCGAGGGGCCGTTCGAGGACGCGCACTTCCGGCTGCTGCTGCTGCGCCTGCTGGCCGACGCCTACGGCTGGCCCGCCACGGCCGGCGACATCCCTGCGTTGGGCGACCTCATCGCCGGCATGGCGGGTAGCCCGGCGCGCGTGACCTATGGGCGACCGGCAACCCGCGCCAACTGGCCCGCCTTTCGCGCCCGGCTCGCGCCGCTCCTGGCGAGTGGCGCGTTGGATGCGGCAACGACAGAGAGGCTGCGGGACAGCGTGGCGCGCTGCGAGGGGGCGTTGGGACATGCCTGAGCCGGAGGGCGGCCGGGCGGCGGTCGAGGCGCGCTTCCAACTGGCGAATGCCTGGCTGGCGCGGGGCAAGACCGAGGCGGCAGTCAAGGCCTACCTGGACACCCTGGCCCTGGACCCCGGCTACGCGCCGGCTTACGCCCGGCTGGCGAGCATTGCCCTGGGCGAGGGCCGCAGCCAGGCCGCGCTCCACCTCTACGAGCAGGCGCTGGCGCTAGACCCTGGCAACGCGACGCTGCGCTTTCGTCGTGACACGCTGCGCGATTGGTTGGCGAGGGCTGGCGACCGGGCGCGGCCGGCCGAGGCAGGCCACGCCCGCCTGTCGGGCCTGGTGGACAATCCCCATGGCCGGCTCAACCTGGCTGAGACGGTGGTAATCACGTCGCATCGCGGCGGTTGGGCCTACGCGATGGAGGCGCTGCGCCCGCTGCACAACCGGGGCGGCGTGCTGTTCGACGGCTTCATCGAGAATAACTTCGCCTGGCGGCAGCGGGTCGAGACGCCCCGCCCAGCGCACGTTCTGGAGCGCATGCGACTGGAAGGCATGTTCGAGGGTCTGGCGACGGCCGAGGAGCAGGGCATCATCCCCTACCGCCGGCCGTGGGTGGGCGTGGTCCACAACCCGCCGGGGATGCCCGCCTGGTTCCACCCACGGGAGGCGCCGCAGGCCATCTTTGCCAGGCCAGTCTGGCAGGCGAGTCTGCCCCACTGCGTCGGCCTGTTCAGCCTGTCCGAGCATCACGCGCGCTGGCTGCGCGAGCAGACGGGCAAGCCGGTGTCGGCGCTGATTCACCCTACCGAGATTCCCACCGTCCGGTTCGATATGCGGCGGTTCCGCGACAACCCGCACAAGCGAATCGTCCAGATCGGGTGGTGGCTACGCAGACTCAATGCGATCTACGCCCTGCCCATCGCCCACGACAACCCCCTCGGCTACGAGAAGGTACGCCTCGTGCCGCGCTTCTTCGCCAACGCCGACGACTATCTCCAGGGGCTGTTGCGCCGCGAGCGCGCGGCAGAGGGGCTGGCCCTTGACCCACATTATGCGGAGAACACGCGCGACGTGCAGCACCTGCCCAACGCTGACTACGATCAGCTGCTGGCGGAGAATATCGCCTTTGTCGAGCTATATGACGCCAACGCCAACAACGCCGTCATCGAGTGCATCGCGCGAGGCACGCCGCTGCTGGTGAACCCACTGCCCGCCGTGGTGGAGTATCTCGGCGAGAACTACCCGCTATACTTCACGACGCTGGACGAGGCAGCAGCCAAGGCGCAGGACGTGGCGCTGCTGGACGCGGCGCACCGCTACCTGCTGACCTGCGAGACGCGCGGCAAGCTGAGCGGGGAGTATTTCCGGGCTAGCGTCGAGAGCAGTGAGGTTTACAAGCTGATCAGGAGCCTGCCATAGGGCGCGCCGCTGGCTTCAGTGGCCCGCTGTATCGACGACGAGCAGATAGGCCGAGGCGGGCGGCAGGGTGAAAGTGTAGTCCCCGCTGAGAGTGTTGAGGCGGCGCGCCCGGACTGCGACCCGCAGCCGGTGCAGATTGGTGGCGCGTGGGTCGCCGCTCAGGATGTAGAGCGTACCCGCGACAGGACGGGCGGGCAAGCGCAGGGTGACAGGGGTTGGGATGCTGAGTTGGCGGGACAGGACGAAGATACTGTAGCGCGCGCCGTCTTTGAATGCGTAGGCCGTCACGAGCGGGACGCCCTCGCGGGACGGGATGCGGAACTCGCGCACCGTGCTGACCAGTTCGGGTAGGTCGACCGTCGGGGCCTTGTCGAGAATCACGCCCACCATGTCGCCGGTCGCGTGCTCGTTGCGCAATTGCAGCGCCAGCCAGGCCGGATGGGGACGGAAGCCGCGATTGAAGGACGTATGGGATGTCCAATTGGAGCCGGGCTGGAGGGCGTAGAACGCCTGCTGTCGGAAGCCGCGCGAGAGGTTATACAGGTAGGCATCGAGGACGGCGACCCCAACCGCCAGGGACTTCCCCACCCGCTCGCTGGTCAGGTCGACGGGGCGGCTGGGCGTGGGATGGTAGTAGCGCGGTCCGCCCTCGCCTGCGGCGAGATGGTAGGGCGCGCCCATTTTGGCCAGCAGACGGCACATGGCCAGGTGCTGCTCGGTGTAATACTGTAAGGCCCAGGCTGGGTTGAGCAGGGCGATCTGTAGCATCTCGTCGACATCGTCGGGGCGGGTGGGGAGCGGCTCGATGGGCGAGACGTAGGTGACGATGGTCGTTGTGTCGGCGTTGGGGCAGGCGAGACGTGCCTGGGCCGTGTATGACAGGGGGCCGTAGGACCCGGTATAGCCACCGACGATGAACTCGAACCGATCGGCAACGGCCGCGAAGTAGGGGCTGGAGCGCGCTACCTGAAAGAAGTAGTCGGCGAATGCCCCGTAGGTCGTCCCGCTGTCGAAAGTCCACGGCTTGTAGTGGCGGTTCCAGGTCTCGTTGCCGTACTCGATCAGAAGGCGGTCGAACACGGTGGTCCAGGGGGCGACCTGGCCATGGGCGGCGCGACGCGCCCCGTAGGGCGTGTCGGGCGGGCCAGCGAGATATTCCATCAGACCCAGCCACTCGGCTTCGTCAAAGCCGGGATGCACGAGGAGCCAGGGGGCCGCGCCCGCATCGCGGGCCAGGGCCAGGGCGGTAGGCAGGCTGGGGAGGGCTGGCGCCTCAGGCCCGCGAGCCTTGTGCCACCAGCGCGGCCCCGTGCCGTCGGGCGCCAGCCAGGCATCCAGGCTCGTGCCCAGGTGGACCTTGGTGAGGCCGCTCCAAATGCGCAGACTGGCAGGGCGAAACGCCTGGAGCGCGGCGAGCGCCTCGGGGCGCAGGGCGAAGGGTGGTATGCCCTCCTCATAGAGGCACACATCGTCGAGCCACACGACGCCCGGCCCGCGATAGGTGATGCGCAGCGCGATGATAGCGTCGGCGCTCAGGAGATGAGGGGCCTTGAAGCTGAAGGCATGGTGTCGCCACACGCCGTCCGCGGCCACGACGCGCTGGTAGGGGCCGAGGCGGAGCGTGATTCGATCATCGGCCAGCCCCTCCTGACGCAGCCAGAGTTCGAGGCGGTAGCGACGGCCTGGAATGAGGGCATTGAGCAGTGTCTGGCGGTAGGAGCCGACAACGGGTTGGGCGATGCCGCCCTCGACGGTGTCACGCAGGGTCAGGCGGAGGCTGGCGCGGCTGTGGCCCACGGGCGCGACGCAGGTCGTGTCGCGGTGAAGGTCAATGCAGGCGGGGTCGAGGTCGGGCGGGGTGACAGACCAGGTCTCCGTCGCGGCGGGCCAGCCGTGGAGGGGCACGTTGTCGCGCTCCAACGCCAGGACGTACACATCACCAGGCTCGACCGGTGGGCCAGGTTCGGCCAGGAGAAAGCGCGGTGGGTTGGCAGTAGCCAGGTCCTGGGCGACACGCGTGGTGCGCACCAGGCGCATCGGCCCGCCCTCAAGGCGGTAGATGCGGATGATTGCGCCGTCGAGAAAGCCGTCCACGGGCACACGCGGGGCCAGGGTGGGGATACCCTGGTCGAAGCTAGCCGGGCCAGCGGCAGGGGTGTCGCCGTCAAGCAGGGTGACCTCGTCGCCGCCGGCGGCAACCCCCATGAAGCGCAGGATGGTCGGCTCGAAGCCACCATCGGCGATGAAGGTATTAGCCAGGCCCGCAGACTGGCTCCATATCTGGTAACCGGCGATGTCGAGATTGACGCCGAAGCGAGGCGGGTTGGCGGCGATGACGTCGTCGGTGACGCGGATATCGGCGGCGGCGAAAGGGTCGCCGGGGTAGGGGATAGCAGTGGGTGGGCGGCGGCGCGCGGGCAGATAATGGCGCAGGCTGCCCCACTCGGGCAGCGGCAGGTGATCGAGGCGTCGGCGCAGCCGAACGGCCCACCGGCCTTGCCAGCTATCATCAGCCTGGCTATGCTTATCGCTCATGACGCACTCTTCCTCCAACCTTCCCAAGACCCTCGCCGACACCCCACTGTCCCGGCCATGGTGGTGGGTGATCTGGGCAGGTGTCCTGCTCCTGGCCGCTACCCTGTATCTGATGGGCCTTAGCCACGAGGCGCTGTGGCTCGATGAGGCTTATACGGCGAACATGGTTCGGCAGACGCCAGTCGCCATCTGGCGCACGGCCCTCAACGATTGCCATCCGCCGCTCTACTATCTGACCCTGTCGGGTCTCGTCAACGTGCTGGGCGAGACGCCCTTCAGCCTGCGCATGCTGTCGGTCCTCGGTGCGCTGGCCCTGGTCCTGCTGGGCGCGGGTCCCGTGCGGCGCGCGTGGGGCGCGTGGGGCGGGCTGTGCTTCGCGCTGCTGGTGGTGATCACGCCCATCGTGCTGGCGCTGGCCCAAGAGGCGCGCATGTACACCTGGGCGGCGTTCTTCGCGACAGCCGCGGCCGTGTATGCGTACCTGGCCGTGGTCGGTGGGCGACGGTGGGACTTTGTGGCCCTCGCCGTCAGTCTGTTCGGCGCGGCCTACACTCACTACTGGGCGCTGGTAGCCGCTGCCCTGGTCAGCGGCCTGGTCTTCCTCTGGGTTCTCATCCGTCGGCGCGACCGTCTGGTGCGGTTTGGGCTGGCGCTGGCGATTCCCGCGCTGCTGTTCCTGCCCTGGGTGCGCTCGCTGGCCCGCCAACTGAACGGCTGCCTGGTAAATAGCTGGATCTCCGAGATCAATCTCGGCGTTATCGGCAAGACCTTCATCTATCCTTTTAGCTTCAAGTTTAGCCGCTCGGAGACGGTTGTGGCGGGTGTGCTGGCCGTAGTGTTGCTGGCCGCCCTTGCTGTGGCTGGGGTGGCGCTGGGGTTACGTCGCCGTCAGGCCGGGGTCGGTCTGGCGGTGGTCGGCCTGGCGGGCTATGGGTTAACCTTCCTGAGCGCGGTGCTGCTGTCATACGCGGTACATCCGATCCTTGTGTCGCGTTACATTGTACCCGTGCTTGGCCTATTGCTGCTACCCGTTGCGTTTGCGTTGGCGCGGGTAGTCTCCCGCCCGGTCGCCCTCGCCAGCTTCGGGGTGCTCACCCTCATCGCCGTCCCGATGCTGGTCCAGGTTCAGCGTCAGCAGTTCAACGGGCCGATGGATCAGGTAGCAGCCTACGTGCGCCAGAATCTCACCCCAGACGACGTGTTCGTCCACGTCAGCATGCACACCCTGGGGCCTATGGCCTACTACCTGCCCGAAAATGCGCATTTCATGTACATCCCCGCGATGCCGGGCACGAATCCCGCCCGCTTTTTCGGGCCGAGAGTCACTTTTGGCTCGGACATCGACGCCTATCTGCGTGGTCGCGGCCGGGTGTGGCTGGTAGGCTGTCAAAATCCGGCGGAATGCAAGATAGGGGCAGACTGGCTGGAGGCCGGCAAGCTGCAACCCATCGGCGAGTCGGCTGCCTTCTCTTACCCGCTGTCCTGGCTGGCGGTCAGCCTGATACCCGTCGAGCAGCGAGCGCGGCTCAACGCGCCGCGCTGAGCTGGCTGTAGACGTGAGGCCCGCAGTGACCCCATCACCCACACCGGCCCCTGACGCGGCGGAAACCCAATTCAAGCTGGCAACCCTCTGGGAGGCGAAGGGTCGCCCGGACCGTGCTATCGCGGGCTATGAGGCCGCGCTGCGCCTGCGCCCGGATTACGCCGCCGCGTATCTGGCCCTGGGCGCGCTATTGGAGCGGGTCGGGCGCGCTGTCGAGGCCGACGATGTGTACCGGCGCGCCGCCGAGGCCTTGCCAGGCGAGGCGACATTCCGTCGCAGGCTTAACGCACCGGTGGGGGCTGTGGATACGCCTGCCCACCCTGCGGGTGAGAATGAGGCAGCGATGGGAGGACGCGGCCATGTCCTGCTGTACACGGATGGGAAGAGTGTCTACGGCCTGGGGCAATTCAACCACGCCCTGGCGTTGGGGTTGCGGGCGGCGGGCTACCGCGTAACCTGCGCCCAGCCGCCCACGGCGCACAGGCTGGCCGACGAGCGGCGCGCGGGGGGCATCGGCCACGCCTGGCTGGGGATCGACGACCTTTACGACCGGCGCGGCGTGCCCCGCGCCCTGACCGACGCCGATGAGCCGCGCCGCCTCCTGGCCGTCCACCGGCCGGACCTGGTGATCTTCAGTGGGGGCGCGCCCATGTCGAGCCTGGCCGCGCGGGAGGCGGCCGCCGAGACGGGCGTACCGTATCTGGTCATCGTTCACTGCGTTACGTCAGCATGGGCGGTACAGTTTGCCCCCTACCTTGACCGGGTGACGGCCAGTTTCGCCGCCGCGCTGGACGTGGTGGCCGTGTCGGACGAGAACCTGACCC
>CAZJJF010000039.1:0-15753 GCA_964546245.1 uncultured Anaerolineales bacterium | reverse complement strand
GGTCGCTGGTTCAGGCAATAGACAAGCGGAGTCCCGGACTGAATCAGGGTGCGCTGGCGCGCTACTTCAATGAGATGGCGATGTGGTTTCCGGCGGCGCTGCTCAAGGACAACGTTACCTACCGCGCCATCGACGACGAGCGGACCGAGGTCTTCCTTACTGACCGTGGGCAGACCGTATCGGCCATCTTCTACGTCGATGCCGAGGGGCGTCTCACCAACTTCATCGCCGATCGATACCAGGATGCCATCGATGAGTACCGACCGTGGGCCACGCCGCTGACCGCGTATGGCGAGCGGGCGGGGCTGCGGCTGCCGGTGCGCGGCCAGGGCGTGTGGCTCGACCCTGGAGGCGACTTCACCTACATCGACATTCAGGCGACCGACATCACCTACGATAGCCTGGGGGATTAGCTATTGTTTCGTTAAGATGTGACCACCCAACCCATACTGCCCCACTTTCGGGCGCGCCGGCCATTGACATGGCGCGCCTTGTGTCGTATACTGCATTGTGCCGCCTGTGGTAACGATAACATGGTAAGTATACCAACCTAGCCATTGCATTGTCCCTTACCTGGACGCAGGACACGGCAGCGATGCCCACCATCAGCGATGTAGCGAAACGGGCCGGGGTGGCAAATATTACGGTCTCGCGCGTCCTCAACGGCGCGGAGAACGTTAATCCGGTCACACGGCGCAGGGTCGAGCAGGCCATCCAGGAATTGGGCTATCTACCCAACCTGGCGGCCCGTAGCCTGCGTTCCGGCCAGACGCGCACCCTGGCCCTGTTGGTCCCCGACATCGGCAACCCCTTCTGGCCCAGCGTGGCGCGTGGCATCGAGGACGCCGCCCAGAGTGGTGGCTACTCCATCTTCCTCTGCAACACCGACGAGAACCCTACCAAGCAACGTGACTATCTTTTCGCCGTGCTGCAGCAGCGCGTCGATGGGGTCATCCTTGCGCCCTGCGACCCGGACGCTGCCAGTCTTGCGCCCTTGCGCGAGCAGGGCACGCCTACCGTCATCATCGACCGCCGCGTTGACGGCTGGAACGTCGATACGGTCTACGCCGACTCGGTGTCCGGCGCGCGCGCCCTCATTCAGCATCTGCTCAACCTGGGCCACACGCGCATTGCCGCCCTGACTGGCCCCGCTGGCGTGAGTACTGCCGCGGATCGCCTGCGCGGCTATCGGCTGGCGCTGCACGAGGCAGGTATCGCAGCCGAGCCGCGCCTCCTTCGGTATGGTGAGTATCGCACCACGTCCGGCTACCAGATGGCGAAGGATGTCCTCGCGGCGGGGCTGGCCCCCACCGCCTTCTTTGCCGCCAACCAGGCCATCGCCCTGGGTGTGCTGGATGCGCTGACCGAGCGCGGCCTGGATGTGCCGCGCGATGTGGCTCTGGTCAGCTTCGACGACCTCCCTGATGTGGACCACCTGTTCCCCTTCCTGACCGTCGTCGCGCAGTCGGCCTATGACATGGGGCTGAATGCCGCCCAGCTGCTGCTCAGCCGCATGAGCGCGGGCGTCGCCCTCCAGCCGCGCCATGTCGTGCTGCCGACGCGGCTCATCCTGCGCTACTCGTGCGGGCGCACGCTCCGCGCGGGAGCGGCCGACGACTACCGCCTGGTGCGCCCGCGAGATGCCGCGGTGCAGACCGTGTTGGTGAAGCCCCTTACGCCGACTGAGCGCGAGGAGGCGACCGCCCTGGCGCCGGCAGCGGCGTTATGGGGCCTGACCACGTACGACGCCAGGGCGGATGCTGACCGCTCCAGCGCCCGCCGCCTGCGTCGCGCGCTGCACCATCAGCCAACAGACCGTGTACCCTGCCTGGCCCACCCCATTGCCCATCGGGCGCTGATCGAGTCGGCGCTGGGGCGTAGCGCACTGCCCGCTGCCAACGGTAGCGCGCCTATCGTTGCGCCCGGCGACCAGGTCGCGTTCGCCCAGTACCTGGGCCTGGATGCAGTCGGCTGCGATCTGACGTGTCGCCTGGCGGCGGACGCGGCGGATATACACATAGCTACCCCGCCGCGCCTGGCGGATCAGCTCAGCCATCTCGAGAGCTACCTACGCGCCGCGCAGCGCACCGAGGTGGGCGTTTTCGTCGAGCTTGGTACGCGGCTGCCCAACGGCGTGACAGCTGCGGAGGCGGCGTCGAGCGAATGGCTGGACGTGGTACTGGCCCGGCAGGAAAAGGCGCTCCGCGCGGTGTGCGACCGCTTTGCCGCCGAGCTTGTCTTCGTCATGCTGGCCGATACCATCCTGGGGCCACAGCTGGCGGGCATTCAGACTCTGCTGTTCACCGATGAGATTCTGCCGCGCCTGCGACGCCTGATTCAGCCGGCGCGGGAACACGGCCTGCGAGTGGGGCTGCGTACCCCTGGGCCGATCGGCGACGGCCTGGCCGCTGTGTTGGAGGCGGGGTTCGAGATCCTGGCCCCCAGGGATGCCGACCTCACCACGCTGAGAGCCATCCAGGGCCGTTGGGGCGACACGCTGACGCTGGTAGGGGGCGTACCAACCGACCTTCTGGTGGCGGGATCCCGAGAAGCTATCCAGGCGCAGGTGCGCGAGGCGTGCCTGGCCCTGGGCACGGGCGGCGGTTTCGTGCTCAGCCCATCGGAGGGCGTGCCCGAAGCCGCCAGCGTCGACAATTTCATGACCCTGGTCCGCACTGCGCAGCGTTGGGGGAGGGATAGTAGCGATTAGGGGGCGGAGCTTGGGAATCGGGGTTTGCTGATTCCATCGTTCTCTGGGTGAGGGTCGGGTGAGAGTCTTGGAGAGGAGACTCGTCGTGCAGTATCGCACACTCGGAAACACAGACCTGGCAGTGTCGGCGCTGAGCTTTGGCGCGTCGTCGTTGGGCAGCGTCTTCCGCGACATCGACGAAGCCGAGGGCATTCGCACCGTTCACGCGGCCATCGACCTGGGTATCAACCTTATCGATGTGTCGCCTTACTATGGCCTGACCACGGCCGAGACGGTGCTGGGCAAGGCCTTGCGGGGCGTGCCCCGTGACCGCTACATCCTGGCGACCAAGGTCGGGCGCTACGGCAGCGACACCTTTGACTTCTCGGCGGCGCGCGTGATGGCCAGCGTCGACGAGAGCCTGGCGCGCCTGGGCATCGACCATGTTGACATCATCCAGTGCCACGACATCGAGTTCGGCTCCCTGGCCCAGGTGGTGGAAGAGAGCCTGCCCGCGTTGCGCCGCCTGCAGGCACAGGGCAAGGTAGGCTACGTCGGCGTCACCGGCCTGCCCCTGGGCATCTTTACCTACGTGCTGGACCGCGCGCCCCTGGATACCATCCTGTCCTATTGCCACTATGAGCTAAACGATACTTCCCTGGCCGACATGCTGCCTTATCTCCAGAACAAGGGTGTCGGTATCATCAATGCCTCGCCGTTGGGCATGGGGCTGTTGACCGAGCGCGGCGCGCCTGACTGGCACCCCGCCCCGCAGGAGGTCAAGGCTGTCTGCGCGGCGGCGGCCGCCACCTGCCGGGCGCAAGGCGTCGACATCGCCAGGCTGGCCGTGCAGTTCAGCGTCGCCAACCCCGACATCCCCACCACGCTGGTGGGCACGGCCAACCCGGCCAACCTTGAAAAGAACGCCCGCTGGATCGAGGAACCAATGGACCTGAGCCTGCTGGCCGAGGTGCAGGCCATTCTCGCGCCGATCCACAATCGCACCTGGCCTGCCGGCCGCCCGGAGAATAACCCGTGAAGGAGCCGCCTATGGGGGATGTGCTGGTTTCGATGGCTGGCATCGACAAGAGCTTTCCCGGTGTTCACGCCCTCAATCAGTGCCAGTTCGAGCTACGCTCCGGCGAGGTCCATGCCCTCGTGGGAGAGAACGGCGCGGGCAAATCGACACTGATGAAGATTCTGGCTGGCATCTATCGCAAGGACGCGGGAACTATCCTGTACAAAGGCAGGGAGGTGGACATTCCGTCGCCCCGCGCCGCGCAAGACCTGGGCATCAGCATGATTCACCAGGAACTGAACCTGATGAACCATTTGACGGTGGCCCAGAACATCTTTATTGGCCGTGAGCCGCGCCGCCTGGGCTTGCTGGACGACAAGGCCATCAACGCTCAGGCGCAGGCCCTGTTCGAGACGATGCGCCTCAATCTCGACCCGCGCGTCAAGGTCGCCGACCTGACCGTTGCCAAGCAGCAGATGGTGGAAATCGCCAAGGCGCTGTCCTTCAACTCCGACGTGCTTATCATGGACGAGCCGACGGCGGCGTTGACCGACGTGGAAATCGACGACCTGTTTCGCATCATCCGCGATTTGCGGGCACGGGGCGTCGGTATCGTCCACATCTCCCACCGCCTGGAGGAATTGAAGCAGATCTCCGACCGGGTCACTGTCATGCGCGATGGGCGCTACATCGACACTGTGGCGACGGCGGCTGTGTCGACCGACCAGATCATCAGTATGATGGTCGGCCGCACCATCTTCGAAGCGACGCCCGAAGTGCCTGAGCATCCTAGCGACGAGGTCGTGCTGGAGGCCCGTCATCTCAACCGTGGTCGCGCCCTCAAGGATGTCAGCTTTAGCCTCAAGAAGGGTGAGATTCTGGGCTTCGCCGGCCTGGTGGGCGCGGGCCGCACCGAGGTCGCGCGCGCCCTGTTCGGCGCGGACTCGCTGGACTCAGGTGAGATTCTTATTCACGGCCAGCGAGTCAATATCAAGAGTCCGCAAGATGCCGTGCGCCACGGCATCGCCTACCTGTCGGAGGACCGCAAGCGTTACGGCCTCGCTCTCAAGATGGACGTCGAGACTAACGTGGCTCTGGCGACGATGCGCCAGTTCCTGACCTATCTGGGCATTGTCAACACGAGCAAGACGCGAGCGACGGCCCAGCGCTACGTCGACGCCCTGGCCATCAAGACGCCTAGCATCCAGCAGAAAGTGGCGAACCTGTCAGGCGGCAATCAGCAGAAGGTCATCATCGGCAAGTGGCTGACCGCCGACACCGAGATACTGATCTTCGACGAGCCGACTCGCGGCATCGATGTCGGCGCCAAGAGTGAAATCTACCGTTTGCTGAACGACCTGGCCCAGCAGGGCAAGGCCATCATCATGATCTCGTCAGAGTTGCCCGAGATCCTGCGCATGAGCCACCGCATCATCGTGATGTGTGAGGGTCGCATCACTGGCGAGCTTTCCAGCGCCGAAGCCACCCAAGAGAGCATCATGCGCTACGCCACCCAGCGCGCATCCGTCGCCGCCGAGCCTGCCGCCGCCTAGCCGCCCAGGGAGAGCTATCACCTATGCAAGCCCAAGCGCCCGCTGCCCAATCCAAGTCACTCTTCCGCTCGGATGCCATGCAGCGCGTCCTGGCCGTCGCGGCCCTGATCGCGCTGTTCATCGTGTTCTCCCTGGCGTCCCCCAACTTCCTCCAGTTCGACAACATTGTCGGCATCCTGCTGGCGACGTCGGTGAACGGCATCCTGGCCCTGGGCGTCACCTTCGTCATCATCAGCGGCGGCATCGACCTGTCGGTGGGCACGGTGATGACCCTCTCGGCGGTGATGACCGGCGTCTTCATCACTAACTGGGGGCTGCCTGTCCCGCTGGGTGTTCTGGCCGGGCTGGCCACCGGCGCGTTGTGCGGCCTGGTCAACGGCACGGTCATCTCGCGGATGAAGATTCCGCCCTTCATCGCCACGCTAGGTATGTTCTACATCTCGCGCGGCCTGGCCCTCATCTTCTCCGGGCTGAAGCCGATCTACTTCAACGACACGCCCATCTTCCGCGACATCGTCATGGGTTCGATGCTGGGCGCTATCATCCCCGGCTTCGACATCCCGAACGCGGTGCTCATCATGTTCGGCGCGGCCCTGGTCGCCGCCTTCATCCTGAACCGCACAGTCCTGGGTCGCTACACCTTCGCTATCGGCAGCAACGAGGAGGCCACTCGCCTGTCGGGTGTTAATGTCGCCTATTGGAAGACAGCCATCTATGCCCTGTGTAGCGCATTCGCGGGCCTGGGCGGCGTCGTCATCGCCTCGCGCCTCAACTCGGCTCAGCCATCCCTCGGCGCGGGCTACGAGTTGGACGCCATCGCCGCCGCCGTCATTGGCGGCACGTCGCTGAGCGGCGGTGAGGGGACGATTCTGGGCACGGTCATCGGTGCGTTCCTGATCAGCACTCTCACCAATGGCCTGCGCATCCTGTCGGTTCCCCAGGAATGGCAGATTGTCGTGACGGGCTGTATCCTGATCCTGGCCGTCTTCCTGGATATTCTCCGCCGCCGCCAGCGCTGAGTCTGGCGCGGGCCACTTCCCCTGGTTTGTTGGCTCCGCAGTGGAGCTTGACAATGTCCTCACCATTACAACGAAGAGGAGAAAGGACACTTGGAATGAAATCCCTGAAGTTCGTTGCCGTTCTTGCCAGCCTGGTGGCCATCCTGGCCCTACTAGCGGCATGCACGCCGACGCAGCAAGCCGCGGTAGAGAAGGCCGCCCCGACCGTCGCCGCGGCCGCCAAGGCCGCCGCGCCCACCGTGGCCGCCGCCGCCGCCGCGAAGGCCGCCGCCGCCGAGGACCAGGACATATAGAAGGGCGTCCAGCACCAGATCTCGCAGGCCGGGAAGGCCGGCACCGAGCAGGCGGGGAAGGACCTGAACGTCCGCATCACCTTTGAAGGACCAGAGAACGAGTCCCAGGTCGACAAGCAGATCGAGATGCTCCAGGCCGCCATCGACAAGAAGCCGTCCGCCATCTGCTTCGCCGCGCTAGACTCCAAGGCTGCTATCCCGTTGCTCGAGAAGGCCAAGGCCGCCAACATCCCAGTCATCGGCTTCGACTCTGGCGTCGATAGCGACATCGTCAAGACCACGGCCGCCACTGACAACATCGCCGCCGCTGCCGCCGCCGCCGACAAGATGGCGGCTCTCATCGGCAACGAAGGTGAAATCGCGGTCATCGTCCACGACCAGACCAGCCGCACCGGCATCGATCGCCGCGACGGCTTCGTCAACCGCATCAAGGAGAAGTATCCCAATATCAAGATCGTCGACATCCAGTACGGCGGCGGCGACCAGCTCAAGTCCACCGATCTGGCCAAGGCGATCATTCAGGCCCGCCCCAACCTCAAGGGCTTCTTCGGCGCGAACGAGGGTTCCATCATCGGTGTCCTCAACGCCGTCAAGGAGACGAAGAAGGAAGGGAAGATCGTGGTCATCGGCTACGACTCCGGCAAGCAGCAGATCGACGCCATCAAGGCGGGGACTGAGGCCGGCGCCATTACCCAGGACCCGATCGGTATCGGCTACAAGTGTGTCGAGGCTGCCGTCAAGGCCGTTAAGGGCGAGACGCTGCCCAAGACCATCGACACCGGCTTCCACTGGTACGACAAGACCAACATCGACTCGGATCAGATCAAGGCGCTGCTGTACAACTAACGGGCAACGCCCAGCCCGACAGGCGGAAGGGGGGCTGGCCGCTCCGGGCGGCCCCTCTTCCCTGGCCGACAGCAAGGAGACTCGCGGGTGCGCATCGACTCCCACCAGCATTTCTGGCTCTACAATCGCAACGAATACGGCTGGATGAACGAGACCCTGACCGACTTGCGGCGCGATTTCCTGCCTGACGACCTGGCTCCTCTCCTGGCGCAGACCGGGATAGATGGGACTATCGCCGTCCAGGCGCGTCAGACTCTGGGGGAGACGGAGTGGTTGCTGGCGCTATCGGATCGCTTTGATTTCATCAAGGGTGTCGTCGGCTGGGTTGACCTGTGTTCCCCCCACGTCGATGCGCAGCTCGATCAGGTGTCGCGCCACCCCAGACTCAAGGGCGTGCGCCACATTGTCCACGACGAGGCGGACGACCGTTTCATGCTGCGTACCGACTTTCTTGCTGGCCTCAACCAGCTTAGCGAGTTTGACCTGGCCTACGACCTGCTGCTGTTCCCGAAGCATCTCCCTGTCGCGGTGGAGGTCGTGCGCCGTTTCCCGCGCCAGCCCTTTGTGCTCGACCATATCGCCAAGCCGCCCATCGAGGACCACATCTTTGGCGGGTGGGAGGCGGATCTGCGCGCCCTGGCGGCGTTCGACAACGTCTTCTGCAAGGTATCGGGCCTGGTCACCCAGGCCGCCTGGCAGCAATGGCAGCCGAGCGACTTCGAGCCCTACCTGGACATCGTATTCAATGCTTTTGGCGTCGAGCGCCTGATGTTTGGCTCCGACTGGCCCGTCTGCACCGTCGCCGCCGACTATGGACAGGCTGTAGACCTGGTGGAAAACTATGTGGCTCGCCGTGCGCCTCACGCCCGCGCTGCGATTTTCGGGGGCACGGCGGCAGCGGTATACGGCGTAACAGAGTGAGGTTGCCATGACGACGATAGGACAGGGACAGGCGGGTCACTATCTGAACGAGGCTGAGATGGAGGCCATTGTCGTCGCGGGACTGGCCACGTTGCCCCTGGCCGGGCGGCGCGTCCTGGTCATCATCCCCGACCACACCCGCACCATGCCCTTGCCCCTCTTCTTTCGCCTGCTGACCAGGCATCTGGCGGGCCGGGCCGCAGCGGTTGACTTTCTGGTGGCGTTGGGGACCCACCCGCCCCTGGACGAAGCGAGCCTGCTGCATCTGGTGGGCATCACGGCCGAGGAGAAGGCGACCACCTATCGCGACGTCCAGCTCTTCAATCATGCCTGGGATGACCCCGCCGCGCTGGCGACATTGGGCGTCATTCCCGCCACCGACATTGCCAGCCTCAGCCAGGGCATGCTGCGCCAGGACGTGCCGGTGCGCCTCAACCGGCTGGTTCTCGACTACGACCACATCCTCATCTGCGGGCCGGTCTTTCCCCACGAGGTTGTGGGCTTCTCCGGCGGCAACAAGTACTTCTTCCCCGGCATCGCCGGCGCTGACATCATCGACTTTACCCACTGGCTCGGCGCGCTCATTACCTCCTACGACATCATCGGGACGAAGGACACGCCTGTGCGGCGTATCATCAATCGCGCTGCCTCCCTCATCCCCACGCCGCGCCACGCCTTTTGCAGCGTCGTAAGCCACGACGGCGTATCGGGCGTCTTCTTCGGCGCGCCAGAGGAGGCCTACGCGGCCGCCGCCGACCTGTCAGCCCAGGTCCACATCAAATGGGTCGAGCAGCCCTACGCCACGGTGTTATCCGTCCTGCCGACCATGTACGACGAGCTGTGGGTCGGTGGCAAGGGCATGTACAAGATGGAGCCGGTCGTCGCCGACGGCGGCGAGCTCATCATCTACGCGCCCCATATCAAGGAAATTAGCGTGACCCACGGCGCGGCCATCCGGGCCGTCGGCTATCACGTGCGTGATTATTTTGTGAAGCAGTGGGACCAGTTCCAGGGCTATCCCTGGGGCGTGCTGGCCCACTCCACCCACGTGCGAGGCGTGGGCACGTACGAAAACGGTATCGAGCGCCCGCGCATCCAGGTCACTTTGGCGACGGGCATCTCCGAAGACGAGTGCCGCGCCGTCAACCTCGGCTATCGTGACCCGGCGACCATCGACCCGCAGCAATGGGCGGGCCGCGAGGCTGAGGGCATCCTGGTTGTGCCGCGCGCGGGCGAGTATCTATACCGGCTCAAGGACAAAACCCCATCGATTCTTTCGTCCAGTATGAGGGTAACCCCATGACCCAGTCCCAATCGACCTCCATCCCCACCGCCTGGAGCATCGGCGGCCTGCCAAGAATCGGTATCCGCCCTGCTATTGATGGGCGGCGTCGCGGCGTGCGCGAGTCCCTCGAAGAACCGACGCTGGGCATGGCCCGCGCCACGGCCGCATTCCTGAGCGCCCATCTGCGTTACCCCACCGGCCAGCCGGTGGAGTGCGTCATCGCCGACTCGTGCATCGGCGGCGTGGCCGAGGCGGCCCAGTGCGCCGAGAAGTTCGCCCGCGCAGGTGTGGGCCTGACCATCACCGTCACACCTTGTTGGTGCTACGGCTCCGAGACGATGGATATGGACCCGCTGATGCCCAAGGCCGTCTGGGGCTTCAATGGCACGGAGCGACCGGGCGCGGTATACCTGGCCGCTGTGCTGGCGGGGCACAACCAGAAGGGGCTGCCCGCCTTTAGCATCTACGGTCATGACGTGCAGGACCTGGGCGACCCTTCCATTCCCGACGACGTGAAGGAAAAACTGTTGCGTTTCGCCCGCGCCGGGCTGGCGGTGGCGATGCTGCGCGGCAAGTCGTACCTGTCCATCGGCGGCACGTCGATGGGCATCGCCGGCTCCATCGTGGACCAGCCCTTCTTCGAGAAGTACCTCGGCATGCGCGTCGAAGTCATCGACATGAGCGAGCTGACTCGCCGCATCGACAACGACCTCTTCGACCAGGCCGAGTACGAGCGCGCCCTGGCGTGGACCAGGCAGAACTGCGCCGAGGGCCGCGAGTACAACCCGCCCGCCTTCCAGCGCACTCGCGAGCAAAAGGACCGCGACTGGGAAACGTCCGTCAAGATGACCCTGATTGCCCGCGACCTGATGGTCGGCAACCCGCGTCTGGCTGATATGGGCTTTGGCGAGGAGGCGATGGGCCGCAACGCCCTGGCGGGCGGCTTCCAGGGCCAGCGCCAGTGGACCGACCATTGCCCCAACGGCGACTTCATGGAAGCCATCCTCAACTCATCCTTCGACTGGAACGGCATTCGCGCCCCCTACGTCTTCGCCACCGAGAACGACAGCCTGAACGGTGCAACGATGCTGTTCGGCTATCTGCTGACCAACACGGCCCAGATCTTCGCCGACGTGCGCACCTATTGGAGTCCTGAGGCGGTCAAGCGCGTGACCGGCTACGACTTGCAAGGCATCGCCGCTCAGGGCATCATCCACCTTATCAACTCCGGCGCGGCCACCCTGGACGCCACGGGCGAGCAGGAGCGCGAGGGCGCGCCGGTGATGAAGCCCTACTGGGAGATCAGCCAGACCGAAGTCGAGCATTGCCTCAAGGCGACGACGTGGTATCCGGCCATGACCGAGTACTTCCGAGGCGGTGGCTACTCGTCTCAGTACCTGACGCGGGGCGAGATGCCGGTGACGATGGCCCGCATCAACATCGTCAAGGGCCTGGGGCCGGTGCTGCAACTGGCCGAGGGCGTGACTGTCGATCTGCCGGCTGAGGTGCATCACATCATCAACGAGCGCACCAATCCCACATGGCCCACCCACTACTTCGTGCCGCGCACCACTGGCGAAGGGCCGTTCCGCGACGTGTACTCGGTCATGGCGGCCTGGGGTGCGAACCACGGGGCCATCAGCTACGGCCACATCGGCGCGGACCTGATCACCCTGGCGTCCATGCTGCGCATCCCGGTGACCATGCACAATGTGCCCGACACCCGGTTGTTCCGCCCCGCGACCTGGAATCACTTCGGCGCGCTGGACCCGGTCGGCGCGGACTATCGCGCCTGCGCCACCTTCGGCCCGCTGTACGGGCGGTATGCGTAGAGCGTGAGGCGTGACACGTGAGCACCCTCGAAGTATCTCGCATCTCACGTGTCACGGTCTCCCGGCACAAGGTTAGGATCGATATTCATGCCAACATCCACAGGCACAGCCTATCTGGCCTTTGACCTGGGCGCGGAGAGCGGTCGCGCCGTCCTCGGCTGGCTCGACGATGACCAGCTGCGCCTCCACGAAGTGCACCGCTTCACCAACGGCCCGGTACGGGTCGGCGACAGCCTGCACTGGGACGTCCTGCGTCTGTGGGACGAGATGCAGCGCGGCCTGGGGCTGGCGGCGGTGAAGGCCGGTGAGCGGCTGGCGGGCCTCGGTGTCGATACCTGGGGCGTCGATTTCGGCCTGCTGGCTGACGATGACAGCCTGCTTGGCAATCCCTACCACTACCGCGACGCGCGCACCGACGGCATGCTTGAAGCCGCCTGTGCGATTGTGCCCCGCGAGGAAATCTATCGACAGACAGGCATCCAGTTCATGCAGCTGAACACCCTGTACCAGTTGCTAGCGATGGCCCGCGCCGACTCGCCTGCCCTGGCGAGCGCGCACCGCCTGCTGATGATGCCTGACCTGTTCAACTTCTGGCTGTCTGGAGTCAAGGCCAACGAGTTTACCGACGCTACCACGACCCAGTGTCTGGACCCGCGCGCGGGCGCGTGGGCTACAGAGCTGTTGGAGCGCCTCGACATCCCGACCGCCCTGTTCGGCGACATCGTGCCACCCGGCACGATCCTCGGCTCGCTGCGCCCCAGTGTCGCCGCCGATGCCCACTGCGCGCCTGTCAAGGTCATCGCCACGGCCAGCCATGATACGGCGTCGGCCGTGGCCGCCGTTCCCGCCATGACCGACGACTACGTGTACATCAGCTCTGGCACGTGGTCCCTCATGGGTATCGAGTCGCCGCGACCGGTCATCAGCGACGCCAGCCGGCGGGCTAACCTGACCAACGAGGGCGGCGTCAACGGCACAATTCGCCTGCTGAAGAACATCATGGGCATGTGGCTCGTCCAGGAGTGTCGCCGCGCCTGGGCCGCCGACGGTAGGTCCTATAGCTACGACGAGCTGACTACCCTGGCCGAGGCGACGGCCGCCTTCGGCCCCCTCATTGACCCGTCCGACGCTCGTTATCTGGCGCCGGGCGATATGCCCATCCGCATCCAGGCCGCGTGCGCCGAGAGCGGTCAGCCCGTGCCCGACACGCCGGGCGCCCTGGTGCGTTGCGTCCTGGAAAGCCTGGCCCTGGAATATCGCCGCGTCATTGACCTCATCGAGGCAACCGTGGGCCGCCACCTGACCGTCATCCACATTGTCGGCGGCGGCTCGCGCAACCGGCTGCTCAACCAGCTGACGGCCAACGCCACCGGCCGTCCCGTCGTGGCCGGGCCGGTCGAGGCAACGGCGACCGGTAACATCCTGGTGCAGGCCATCGCGACGGGACGTCTGGCATCGCTGCGTGAAGGCCGCGATCTGCTGCGCCGCGTCGTTGAGACCACCAGCTACGAACCGAGGGACGCGGCCCAGTGGGACGCGGCGTACGGACGGTATCTGCGGCTGGTGGGCGAGGGTGTCTAGTGCTTACTTATAACCTTCGACTGTCACTCCGAGCGGATGCGAGGAGTCTCCGCCGCTGCTGCTCCAGAGACCCCGACGACAGGCGGGGTGACAGTCGATCTTCATGCGGCTGGCGCATGCTGGCTCCCAGCAAGGCGCACTCATGAAGGTGCAAGGAGACCGCGTGGACCGCGTCACAACCGATCTTGAAGCCAAGTTGAACGACCTGGACCCGGCCCAGCGACTCGAAGCCCTGGCGGAACTGGCGCGGCGCGCAAAGCTGGCAGACGCTCCGCCCCCCGCCGCGACCGACCTGGTCAATATGCACTGCCACAGCCTGTATTCGTACAACGCCTATGGCTACTCGCCGCCTGCCCTGGCCTGGCTGGCCTGGCAGCGTGGCTGGCGCGCGGTGGGCCTGGTGGACTTCGACGTGCTGGACGGCGTAGACGAGTTCTTCGACGCCTGTGACCTGCTGGGCGTCCGTGGCGCGGCGGCCCTGGAGACGCGGACCTTCCTGCCGGAGTTCGCCGACCGCGAGATTAACTCGCCGGGCGAGCCGGGCGTCCTGTACCACATGGGCATCGGCTTCGCCAGTAGCCACGCGCCCGCCGCTGCCCACGCCGCCCTGGCCGACCTGCGCGCCCGCGCGGCGCACCGCAACCGCGACATGGTGGCGCGCCTGAATCGCTATCTCGATCCGGTAACGGTCGACTATGACGCCGATGTGCTGAGCATGACGCCTTCCGGCAACGCCACCGAGCGGCACATGCTCGTCGCCTACTTCCACGCCGCTGAGGCGAAGACACCCGACCCGGTCGCCTACTGGGCCGACAGGCTGGACCTGTCTCGCGACAAGGTCGCAGCGATGATGGAGAACCCGGCGCAGTTCCAGAATACGCTCCGCGCCAGGCTCATGAAGCGCGGCGGCGTCGCCTACGAGCAGCCGGGGCCGGATACGTTCCCTCCCTTCGCCGAGGTGCAGCGCCTCATCCTGACTTGCGGCGCGCTGCCCTGCTACGCCTTCCTCGACGGCACGTCGCCCGGCGAGCAGGCCCTGGGCGAGTTGCTCGACCTGCTGGTGAGCCAGGGAACAGAAGCTGTCAATATCATTCCTGACCGCAATTGGAACATCGCCGACCCCGCCACCAAAGCCATCAAGCTGCAACGCCTGTACGACCTGGCCCAACTGGCCGACGGCCTGGCGTTGCCCCTCAACATTGGAACGGAAATGAACAGTCCCGGCCAGCGGCTGGTGGATGACATCGACGCGGTCGAGCTTGAGCCGCTACGCCAGGCCTTCCTCGACGGGGCATCCTTTGTCTACGGCCATACCGTGCTACAGCGCGCCCTCGGCCTGGGGTACAATAGCGACTGGGCGCTTGGCTATCTCCCTGACCGTCGGGCGCGGAACGCCTTCTACACCCATGTCGGCCGCGCCGTCCCACCGGGGCGAGCAGGCCTGGCGCAGCTTCAGACGTTGAATCCTCAGATGTCGCCGTCAGACCTATTAGCGAGGTTGAGCCTATGAGCGTCACGACTGTGAAGCATGACCGACTGGCTGAGTACAAGCGCGCCGACGCGCCTCTACCCGAGCACAACGTCGTGTGGCCTACCTACGGCGCAGGCTTCGAGAATTTCGGCCGCGACGGGCGACCCATCGAGACGCCGCTTCCCCCCGCCGCTCCCGACGAACTTATTGTCCGTCACGATGCCTGCGGCCTGTGCTTCTCCGACATCAAGATTATCACCCTGGGTGAGGAGCATCCGCGTATCTTCCGCGACCTTCGGCAGGAACCGGCGGTGCAAGGCCACGAGGTTGCCATGACTGTCGTCCAGGTCGGCGCCGACCTGCGCGACCAGTACCGGGTCGGTGACCGCTTCATCATCCAGGCCGACATCTTCAAGGGCGGCGTTGGCTACGCCTATGGCTACATGATCGATGGCGGCTTGTCGCTGTACGGCCGCATCGACCAGCGCATCCTCAACGGCGATGACGGCAACTACCTCATCCCCGTCGCGCCGCGCGACGGCTACGCCGAGACAGCCCTGGCCGAGCCGTGGGCGTGCGTGATCGCCGCCTACGAACTGAGCTATCGCCGCGGCCTCAAACCCGGTGGCACGACCTGGATCGTCGGCGCTGGGGCGAGCGACAAGGATTACACCATCAGCGCGGGCTTCGACGCGGCGGGCCACCCAGCGCGGTTGCTGCTGACCGATGTACCGCCCACCCTCGCGGACTGGCTGCGCGAGCGCGCCGCCACGCTGGGCATCGACGTCATCGGCGCGCCCAACCTGGCCGCGCCGCCCATCACGCCCATCGACGACATTGTGCTGCTGGCTCCCACCGCCGATCTGGTGGAGGTGGTCAGCCCCCACCTGGCCGATTTTGGCATCGTCGCCCTGTTGGGCGAGAGTCCCCTTGACCGACCGGCCCAGGTAGATATTGGCCGCGTCCACTATAACCGCTGGACCTATGTCGGCGGGCGGGGGACCGATGTGGCGCGCGCCTACAGTGACCGGCCGGTACGCGCCGCGCTGCGACCCGGTGGACGGGCGTGGTTCGTCGGTGCGGGTGGCCCTATGGGGCGCATGCATGTCCAGCGTGCCCTACAAAGCCCGCAGCCACCGGCCGTCATCGTCTGCACCGCTGTCGGCGACGTGCGCCTCAACGCCCTGCGCTGCACCTTCGCCGCCGAGGCCGAGGCGCGGGGCATCGAGTTTATATGTGTCAGCC
>CAZJJF010000038.1:2404-15761 GCA_964546245.1 uncultured Anaerolineales bacterium | reverse complement strand
ACTGCGAGCGGCGCGGGGCGTTGTTTGCCAGTCGCGAGTCGACTATAATTGACACGGTGGGCGAGCGCCGCAGCGTCCGACCTGGGCAGCGCGTGGGCCTGCCCCCTTACCGACCCTTCAAAGGAGTTTATGCCCCTCATGCAAGAGGTTCAGACGATCTCCAAGCGAGTAAGCGACAATGTGCAGAAGGTGATTGTTGGGAAGCACGAGGAAGTCCAACTGGCCCTGATTGCGATGCTGTGTCGCGGCCACGTGCTCATTGAGGACGTGCCAGGCGTCGGCAAGACGATGCTGGCGCGGGCGCTGGCGCGCTCCCTCGGCTGCACCTTCCGCCGCATCCAGTTCACGCCGGACATGCTGCCTAGCGACATTACTGGCGTGTCTATCTTCAATCAGAAGGAGCGGGAGTTTGAGTTCCGCCAGGGGCCGATTTTTGCCCAGATCGTGTTGGGTGACGAGATTAACCGCGCCACGCCCAAGACCCAGTCGGCGCTGCTCGAGGCGATGGAAGAACGCCAGGTAACGGTGGACGGTCAGACCTACCCGATGGAAGAGCCGTTCATGGTGCTGGCCACGCAGAACCCTATTGAGTACGAGGGCACCTTTCCCCTGCCCGAGGCCCAGCTAGATCGCTTTCTGATTCGCCTGTCGTTGGGCTATCCAGACCGCGCATCTGAGCTGCGTATCCTCGACGAGCAGCGAGTGTCGCATCCCTTGTCGAGCCTGGAACAGGTGGTGAGCGCCGAGGAGTTGGTGCGGGCGCAATCCCTCATCAAGGAAGTTCACGTCAGCGACTTAATCAAGGAGTATGTCATCGCTATCGTGACCGCCTCGCGGCAGCACCCCGATACCTACCTGGGGGCCAGCCCGCGCGGCTCACTGGCTCTATACCGCACCAGTCAGGCTCGCGCGGCGCTGCTCGGACGCGACTACGTTATTCCCGATGATGTGAAGGCGCTGGCAGAAGTGACGCTGGCCCACCGCATCATCGTCAGCCCCTCGGCGCGCATCAAGAGCGTCGACTCGCGCACTATTGTTGAGGATTTGCTGCGCACCGTGCCCGTGCCAGGCGCGCGGGCGCGTCCGGAGCCGGCGCGTGCGTAACGCTCGAATCCTGCTGCCGGTGTTCATCCTCATCATCGTCGTCAATCTGGCTACCAAGAACGAACTGCTCGGGCGGCTGACGTATCTCATCGGCGCGCTGCTGGTGCTGGGTGCGCTGTGGGCGCGGCTCAACCTGCGCAACGTGCAGATCGTGCGGCAAACCCGCGCCCGGCGCGCCCAGGTGGGTCAGTATACCGATGAGCGCTTCATCGTCCGTAACGCCAGCCGCATTCCCAAGCTGTGGCTGGAGGTGCGCGACGAATCCACGCTGCCCGGCCATCAGGCCAGTCGCGTCGTGAATGCCCTGGGCGGCCGGCGGCAGCGCGGCTGGCAGGTGCGCACCCTGGCTCGGCGGCGCGGCCGCTACACGTTAGGGCCAATCGTCCTGTCCAGCGGCGACCCCCTGGGCCTCTACCATTTTGAGAAGCTGCTGCCTGCCACGTCAAGCATGGTGGTCTATCCGGCGACCATCGACCTGCCGCGCTTCGAGCCACCCATCGGCCAGCTCGTCGGCGGCGAGGCGTTGCGGTTACGCACCCAGGTCGTGACGACGAACGTCGCGGGCATCCGCGACTACGTGCCGGGCGACTCCTTCAATCGCATCCACTGGCCATCCACCGCCCGCAAGGACCGCTTGCTTGTCAAGCAGTTCGAAATCGACCCGACGGCGGACGTCTGGCTGATTCTCGACATGCAGCGGGACGTGCAGGTGGGAGAGCTGCCGACGGAGGAAGTGTTTGATGAGGCCCTGCCCGCTCTGCTAGAGAATCGCAATTCGCGCATGGTGTTGGCTCCGACGACAGAGGAGTATGGTGTAACTGTCGCGGCCTCTATCGCGCGTCACTTTCTGGCGCAGAACCGGGCGGTGGGGCTGATCACCTACGGCCAGGACCGGGAGGTCGTGCAGCTGGACCGGGGTGAGCGCCAGCTCAACAAGATTCTGGAGACCCTGGCCGTGATTCGGGCGGTAGGCCGCGCGCCGCTGGAACAGATACTGACAGCGGAGGAGCGACTCTTTGGACGCAACAGCATCGTCATTGTCATCACGCCGTCGTCGTTCGAGCCGTGGGTTCCGATGCTACGCGAGCTACGGCGACGCGGCGCCCGCAGCGTGGCGGTGCTGATCGAGGCGAGTACCTTTGGCGCAGCGCCCTCTGCGTTGACGGTGCTGAGTGGGTTGGTGGCAAGTGGTATCCCCACCTATACGGTGAAGAACGGAGATAGCCTGGACGCCGCGCTGGGGCAGCGGGCCAGCGGGCTGTAGCGGGGGATTGGGGGGAGGAGCGAGAGCGAGCGGCCGATTTGACTAACCGCGGCCTCTGTGCGATTCTAATCCCTAATCTCACAGTTCCAATCACTAATCTCCTATCTCAAGTCGGTCTCTCAATGAGGAGGGAAGAATGGCTAATCAACCCGAGCGCAACCTGGGTATGGAACTGGTTCGCGTGACGGAAGCGGCGGCTATGGCGGCCGGCCGTTGGATGGGTCGCGGTGACAAGAACGGCTCGGACCAGGCGGCCGTCGACGCGATGCGTCTCATCCTGAATAGTATCGAGATGGACGGTATCATCGTCATCGGTGAGGGCGAAAAGGACGAGGCCCCCATGCTCTTTAATGGGGAGCGCATCGGCACCGGCCACCAGCCCGAAGTGGATATCGCCGTTGATCCTATCGACGGCACGCGGCTGTTGTCGCAGGGGCGTTCCAACGCCCTGGCGGTTGTCGCGCTGGCCCCACGCGGTACGATGTTCAACCCCGGCCCGGTCATGTACATGGAAAAGATCGCGGTTGGCGAGGTCGCCCGCGGCCACATCGATATCAACGCGCCGGTCGCGGTCAACCTGCGCAACATTGCCCGCGCCAAGGGCACCGAAGTGGAGGATGTGACGGCCGTAATTCTGGACCGGCCGCGCCACGAGCAGTTGATTCGAGAGGTGCGGCAGACGGGCGCGCGGATTCGCCTCATCACGGATGGCGATGTGGCTGGTTCGATTATGACCGCGCTCCCCGGCACCGGTGTAGACGTGCTACTCGGCATCGGCGGGACGCCGGAGGGGGTCGTCTCGGCATGCGCGCTCAAGGGGTTGGGCGGCGAGATTCAGGGCCGCCTCTGGCCGCGTAATGAGGAAGAGAGGCGTCTCGCACTCGAGATGGGCTACAGGCTGGACCGGGTGCTGATGAACGATGAACTGGTCCAGAGTGACGATGTGTTTTTCGCGGCTACTGGCATCACCGATGGCGAGCTACTCAAGGGTGTGCGCTACTATGCCGGCGGGGCGTCAACCCACTCGATGGTGGTGCGCAGCAAGTCGGGCACGATGCGCCTCATCGAAGCGCGGCATCGCTGGCAGAAGCTCATGCAGATCAGCCAGTTGCCCTTCGGTTGAGGTGTCGCGAGGACCGCGCGGCGGTGGGGCGGTGGGGAACGAGACCCATCGCCCCGCCGGTCACGACTTTCCCAAACCAAGAGTTGACAAAAGCGGCGGTTGCAGCTATAATAGGGCCACGATTTGAGTTGTAGGCATCCGTGGTAGCGATTTCCCCACCCTTGTTCGAACTTGCCCCGCCCTGATATCTCCATAGGAGGCCGCCCGTCGCGGTGCGACAGCATTGGGGCGCTGGGCTACCCTGTTGCGCGACGTGCCCTCCTTACACCAGCCAAGGACTATCCCCGGTCGTGGACATTGCTCAGCTAGAAGCCAAGAGTGTTGGCGAGCTTCAAGATATAGCCCGCGGACGCGACGTGCCCGGTGTCGGCCGCATGAAGAAGAACGACCTGGTCCTCCGCCTGATGCGTCAGGCGGGCGAGGAGCAGGGCTACATCTTCGGCGGCGGTATTCTGGAGATCATCCCCGAAGGTATCGGATTCTTGCGTTCCGATAACCTGTTGCCGGGGCCGGATGATGTGTATGTGTCCCAGTCGCAGATACGCCGCTTCGGGCTGCGGACAGGCGACATGGTCATCGGTCAGATTCGGCCCCCCAAGGACACCGAGAAATACTATGGCCTGCTGCGGGTTGAATCGGTCAACGGGCAGGACCCAGATATTGCCAAGCAGCGCCCCGACTTCGACAAGCTCACCCCTATCTTCCCTAATGAACAACTGAAGCTGGAAGTCGGCGGGCGGGTTCTCTCCAATCGCCTGATCGACCTCCTGTCGCCCATTGGGCGTGGGCAGCGCGGCCTTATTGTCTCGCCGCCGAAGGCGGGCAAGACGACGGTTCTCAAGCAGATTGCCAATGGTGTCTCGCAGAATTACACCGATCTGCACCTGATGGTCGTTCTTATCGGCGAGCGACCCGAAGAAGTGACCGACATGGATCGCTCCGTGGAGGCCGAGGTCTTCAGTTCGACCTTCGACGACCCCGTGACCGATCACGTGCGTGTCGCCGAGCTGTCGCTGGCCCGCGCCAAGCGCCTGGTGGAGAGCGGCAAGGACGTGGTGATTCTGTTGGACAGTATCACCCGACTGGCGCGCGCCTATAACTTGACCGTCCCGCCGAGTGGGCGTACACTTTCCGGCGGTCTGGACCCGGCAGCTCTCTATCCGCCCAAGCACTTCTTTGGCGCAGCCCGCAACCTCGAAGAGGGGGGCAGCCTGACCATCCTGGCGACGTGTCTCGTTGAGACCAATAGCCGCATGGATGACGCCATTTACGAAGAGTTCAAAGGCACGGGTAATATGGAGTTGCACCTCAATCGTAAGCTGGCCGAGCGTCGCATCTTCCCCGCCATCGATATCGAACGCTCGGGCACGCGCCGCGAGGAGTTACTGCTCGACGGCCCGACCCTGCAGCGGGTGTGGACTGTCCGCCGCATGATCGACGCCATCGGGGGCGGCTCCGAAGCGGCCGAGGCGGTCCTGTCCCGTATGGCCAAGACCCAGAGCAACCGCGATTTCTTGGAGACGCTCAGCAAGGGCGATTTCTAGGCGTGTGGAACGGGGTCGTGGCCAAGATTGTATGTTGTCAGGGACTTACATTGCCAGGAGGACGCCCGCACCTCGCCGTCGGGATTCTGCCCCGCTTGCTACCTTCGCAAGGGGGCAGGGGAAGCCCGGTGGGGCTTCAGACGGCCAGTCGTTCGACGAAGCACGGAGCCGGTCCGCAAGTACCCGGGGTCGCCGGCGCATTCTGACCGCCACGCCACTCGTCGAAGGGCTGTACCGAGAATCCGGGGGAACCCTGTGAACAAGACCTTTCGCCGCAAGGGCCTGTCGCCCCGCGCAGGTGAGGAGCCTTCCAGTAGCTGGGCCTCGCGCCCCGATGCCGTTCGCCGCTCAACGCCCTGGGTGGCTCGCCTCACGGATGTATCTAGCGCCACCCGCCAACAGTCCAGCGCCTGGACTCATTCCCTGCGCGGTTGGCAGCGTACGAACCCGGACGCCCTCGCCCGCTACTCAGCGCATGCTGTCGTTCTTGTCGCCATTACCGTGGCTCTCGGCCTGAGTCACCTGCGTGTGGGTGATCTACGCCTCCCCAGCCTGCCCGGCCCGATGGCAGCCACAGCTGCATCGAATCTTGGCGGCGATCTAGCCGCTGCCCCCCCCGACTCCGAGACTTTCCTCCAGCGCGCGGTCGTGCCGCGTACTACGTCCGCCGTGCGCATCCTGGCGACGGCAGGGGATCGTTCCGCAGCACCTGGGCCGTTGGCCCTGCCGGCTGCGTCGCCATCAGCTTCGAGTCTTGGCTCGGCAACCGACGACTTGCGGGCCGAGCGCCCCGCGCGCTCCATTCGGCCGCCCGACGCCGCGGCAACAGCAACACTCGATAAGTTGATGAAGACCTATGTGGCCGAGAATGGGGATACCCTGTTGGGCATTGCCTACAAGGAGGACGTGTCCCTGGAGGCCATCCTGTCGGCGAATCTGTGGTTGACCAATGGGTTGAACACCATGTTCCACCCCGGTGATGAGTTCCTGATTCCACCGCCCGGCGGCATCATCCACGTCGTCAAGTACGGCGATACCCTCGAGTCCATCGCCCAGAAGTATCAGGTCGAGGCCAAGAATCTGGTAGACTACAAGCCGAATCGAGTGGCCTCGGATGATGATCTGTTCCCCGACCAGTGGCTATTCGTGTCCGACGGCACGTACAATATCGCTCAGCCGAAGCCCAAGGCCAATACCCTGGCGAGTGTGTTGCAGCCGCGTACCAATACAGCGACGAACACGACGAGCAGTAACTCCGCCGCGCCGGTCGTGGGATCCGGCTACCTGCGCACGCCCCTATATGGCTATACGATTACCCAGTATTTTTGGGCGTACCACACCGGTATCGACCTGGCCGCCCCGATCGGGACGCCGATCTATGCAGCGGATGGCGGACGTGTGGTCTATTCCGGCTGGGATAATACGGGCTATGGTTACACTGTCCTGATCGACCACGGTAATGGTATCCGCACCCGCTACGCCCACATGAGCTGGATCTTCCCCAACTACGGGGCTTACGTCCAGAAGGGCGAGCAGATCGGCCGCGTTGGCAGTACCGGCCGCTCCAGTGGCCCACACCTCCACTTTGAGGTCATCGTGGGCGGCATTGCCCGCAATCCGTTCAACTACATCGGTGGCTAGCGATGGTAGTCAGGAGTATATGGTGATTCGCCCCAACCCGGTGCGTGCGGCCCTGGCGGAGAATCGAGCGGTCATTGGGACATTCGCCTGGAGCCGATCTACTTCGGCCATCGAGATCATCGGCCACCTGGGCTTTGACTACGTGGTGATCGACTGTGAGCACACGGCCATTGCCCTGGACCACACGGAGCATTTGATTCGCGCTGCCGAGAGCGCGGGTATTACGCCGGTGGTGAGAGTGTCGGAACTCAACCGGGCGACGATCACCCGCGCGCTAGATTCCGGGGCGGGGGGCATTATCGTTCCCCAGATTCACTCGGCGGCGGATGCCCAGTACGCGGTCCAGGCGGCCAAGTACCATCCTGTGGGCCGTCGTGGTATGGCCCAGGGCCGCGCGGCGGGCTTTGGGGTGGCCGGTCTCGAAGACTACTATACGCTGGCTAATGAAGAAACGCTGCTGATCGTGCAGGTCGAGACACGGGATGCCGTCGAGCATCTGCCCTCGATTCTGGCCGTGCCCGGCGTTGACGCCGTGCTGATTGGCCCATTGGACCTATCGCAGAGCCTGGGCTATCCGGGTCAGGCGGATCTGCCAGCGGTGCGCATGGTGACGGAGCGCATTATTGAACAGACGCGCGCGGCTCATATGCCGGTCGGTATCTATAGCGCCGACGCCGCGACCGCGCGCTACTGGCGCGACCAGGGCTGTCAGCTGCTGCTGGTGAGCACCGATCTGCACTTCATGGCTGAGGCGTTGCGCGTAGCTTTGGCGGAGTGGCGCGCGAACTGAGTTGAGCGGCGGCGTAGGCTGCGAGAGCACAAGACGAGGCGGGCATCCCACCCTCAAGGGGGATGCCCGCCTTACCGTTCAATCGGCTAGGGTCGTTGGGGCGTGGGGGTTGCGCTGTTGAGGCGCGGCGCCGGCGTGGCGGTGGGCCGCACGGCGGGCCGGGTCACCTCGACCACCTGGACCGTAGGCGTGGGCGGCAGCGGCTGGCTGGTAGTTGTGGGCGCTGGCAGCTGAGTCGCTGTCGCCAGGGGTGGTTGGGCCGTCGCTGACGGCGCGACCGCTGTCGCTGCCGGGACGTTGGTTGGGCGCGGCGACACGTCTCGCGTGGGAACGCCGCCAGGCGCGGCCTTCGTTGGCGCTTCGTCGTTGCGTTGCGCGGGAGCCTCCGAGATGGTTGCCGTGGGGGGTGGCAGCGTGGCGGGCGGCGTGTCTGTCGCTGTGGGCGACGCAGTCGGGGTATAGGTGATCACGCGAGTGGGGGAACTGGTCGCGGACGGCGACATCGACGGCGTGGCGGTAACGGCGGTGGTGGCCGTTGCGGCGAGTGTCGGCGTGGCTATGGGCGCTGATGTAGCAGCGGGCGCGAGCTGGTCGGCGCGGCGTGCGCAAGAGGCCGCGATGTCGGCCTCGCGCTGGGAGAGCAGGGCAGCGCGCTCGCGCAGGGCAGCGGCGTCGGGGCCCGTCTGGCCCGCGAGCCAGCTGAGCGCGGCATCATGTTGCCCGCGCATCTCAACCCGTAGCGCGGCGGCGCGGGTCGGGTCAGTGGCGCATATCGCGCTGCTCTCCGTCAGGCGGCTCTCGGCGGAGTTGAGGGCGCGGGTTGCGCGAGTCTGGCTCGAGGCGGGTAGGATGAGGACCACGGCTTCCATGGCGCGCTTGACGGGGTAGAGCGCCTCGTTGGGCGCAGGCTTCGCGCCGACGAAGGTGACACCCCGCAGGCCCAGGATAAGCGCTAACAGCAGGGCGGCTGCCAGCAAGGCGAGGCGGTGGGATGCGAGGGCGCGCATCCAGGGGCCACGGCGAACCAGGACAGGAGTCGCAGCCTGCGCCCTCACGCCTGCTCGCAGCCGCTCGCGCTGAACGTCGAACGCCTGGGGCGACATGCTGGCCGTTGGCGCAGCATACAGAGCGGCGGCGAGCGCCAGCAGCGGCCTGAGCTGCTCGGCGTGCTCAGGATAGCGCGCCAGGCAGTCATCGACCGTCACTCCCTGGTGGAGCGCACTGATGGCTTGTTCGAGGGCCTCGTCAAAACCACTCATGCCGTGGCGTCTCCCGTGAGCGCCTTCTGGAGCGCCGCCAGGGCGCGATGTTGCAACGCCTTGACGGCTCCTTCGCTGCGGCCCATCACCTGGGCAACCTCCGCGTTACTCAGCTCGTCGAAGAATCGCAGGATGACCACATCCTGCTGGTCAGGGGTTAACTCGCGGAGCGCCGCCTGAAGGCGCGATTGTGTCAGGCCCTGCTCCATCAAGTTTAGCGGTTGGTCATCGTCACTGGTATGGTCGTCAGGTAGCATCTCAGTATGTCGGTTCTGGCGCCGGATGTAGTCGATCATCAGATTGTGGGCGATGCGATAGAACCATGCTGAGAAAATAGATTTCTGGTCGCGCGGCCCGATCCGATAGGATTGGATGTTTTCCATCAGGCGCAGAAAAGCCTCCCCAGTCAGATCTTCGGCTATCTCCCGATCACCGACGCGATGATACAGGTAGCGGAAGATCGGCTGAGCATAGAGTTCGTACAGGTGATCAAACGCGGCCGGGTCGTAGGCCTGGGCGTTCTGAATCAACTGCACCAATGCGGCCTCGCTCAGAGCCAGAGCAGTGACCGCCAGAGTGGTGGAAGAGGCGGCTTCCCTTTCAGACATACGTTAGACCAGGGCAAAGGATACGGGCGCACGCGCGCCCCTCAGCTTTGGAAGAAATCACGGTAGGCGTAGAGGGCGGGAGCGCCGCCCGTGTGCAGAAAAACGACGTTGTGGGTTGGCCGGAAGTGACCGGCGCGACTCAGCGTGATGAGCGCGGCCAGGGCTTTGGATGTATAGACAGGCTCCAGGAGCAGACCCTCGGTGCGGGCCGCCTGCCGCAGGGCGTCAAGGCCGGCTCGCGTTGGCTCGCCATAGCCCGCTCCTGCGAAGCCCGTATGAAACTCCAGGTCGTCAAGAGTGAGCGTGGCGGGTTGGTCGAGCAGGCGGAGGGTACGATTGGCCAACCCGACGATAGAGGCCGCCAGGTTTTTCCACAGGCGACCGACATCGATGGCAATGACACGGGTGGGGCGGCCAAGAGCGCGGAAGCCCGCCAGGAGGCCCGCCGCCGTTGCCCCCGTACCGGTCGCGGTGACGACATAATCGAGGGGAATGCGGAAGGCGTCGGTCTGGGCGGTGAGTTCAGCGGCGGCGACGGCGTAGCCTAACGCACCCAGGGGACTGAAACCTCCGACAGGGATAATGTAGCGGCGGCGACCCGCGAGCGGGGGATAGGTGGTGGCGAGCATAGCCATGAGTCGAATGGACGCCTCAATGGTACGGGTGGGGTCGGGCTTGCCGAGCCAGCCCAAGTATAGCACACGTGCGTCCAGGACCCGAGTGAGGAGCGCGTTGCCCTGGGCGGCCGTGCTGGGTGGCGCGTCGAACACGACGAGGATTGGCTCCATGCCTAGCCGCCGCGCGGCGATAGCGGTGGCGCGCAGGTGGTTCGACTGCGCGCTGCCGGCGAAGGTCACGACACGACGCGCGCCGTGGGTCTGAGCGTCGGCCATGAGGTATTCCAGGGGGCGCGCCTTGTTGCCGCCACCCAGGCCGGTCAGGTCGTCGCGCTTCACCCACAGGCGTGGCCCGCCCAAATCCGCGCCCAGGCGCGGCATCGGCTCCAGGTCGGTGGGGAGACTACCCAGAGGCAGGCGCGGGAACCGTTCCAGGTTAGGCAGCGTTGGTAGGGTGGGCATGCGCATTACTCAAGACTTGCCGCCCCGTCGGCGCGGGCTATAATAGGGCGTCTTGTCTATGGGAGGTTGTGTGGAAAACCCTGTGCCAGCATCCGAATCGGGCGAAGAAGCGCGTCGAGACACACCGCCGGTCGAGGGTCAGCCCTCGCCGGGTGAGACCTCGGCCACGGCGGTAGAAGGGGATGTTCCACCCGCTCCGCTCGGCGAGAGTGTGACTCCGCCGGCCCTTGACGTCCCGCCGACCACGACCCAGGCTATCGAGCCGCCAGTTGTGGCAGCAGCAGCGCCGCCGGCCGAGCCGCCCGTTTTCCCTCCCGCGCCCGTAGCCTCGCCGCCCGACCGCCCAGGCTGGGTCACCCCCCTCCTGGCGGCGCTCTTCGGCCTGTTTGTGCTGGGTGGCCTGTATTTCGGCTACCTGTTCTACCAGACGGTGCGCGATGTGACTGCCTTCTATCGCCTGCCCGAGCCGGTGGTGGTGCCTACACGGCTGGCGCCGGCCGGCGCCGCTCAGGCTGCGATCCCCGCTCCCACTCTGCCGCCGCCGCCGACCGTGGCCCCCGTGTCGCCCGCCAGCGGGCCGGTCTGGAACCGCAAAGGCCGTGTCAATATCCTGCTCATGGGAACCGACGACGGGCGCACGTGTGATAGTGGTGTGCCTCGCACTGATACTCTGATTCTGGTCAGCCTGGACACGGAAGCCAAGAAGGCTTTTATGGTGTCCATCCCCCGCGACTTGTGGGTCGAGATTCCGGGGCGTGGTATCAATGGCATTCCGACTGAGCAGCGTATCAACACCGCGTACACGTTTGGGGAGATCAATCGCTTCCCAGGTGGCGGGGTGAAGCTGGTGCGGGATACGATTGAGAAAAACTTCGGTCAGCCCATTCATTACTATGCTATGGTGAACTTCGATGGTCTACGGGAAATCGTGGACCTGTTGGGTGGCGTGGATGTTGAGGTCAAGGAGCGGCTGTACGACAACGAGTACCCCACGGACGATTGTGGTATACGTACAATCGACTTCAAGCCCGGTACACACCATATGAGCGGCGAGGATGCCCTGGCCTATGCGCGCTCCCGGCACTCGACCAGCGACTTTGACCGAGGCTCCCGCCAGCAGCAGGTGCTGCTGGCCCTTCGCCGCCGCGCGCTGCAACCCGATGTGCTGCCCAAGCTGCCCGCCCTGGCCTCACAGATACGCGGCCTGGTCAAGACAGATATGTCCCTTATTGAGATGTTGGCGCTGGCGAATGTGGCGAAGGACATCGATCCCGCCAACATTGAGCGCCGCGCCATCGACGTGGACATGGTGTCCCTATGGGTGCGGCCCGATGGGGCGCAAGTACTGCTGCCCGACCGGGGCAAGATTCGTCTCCTGTTCGACCAGGTGTTCAAGAGCCAGGGCCAGTCCAACAACTGACGAACCAGTCGGGGCCACGGGCGAAGGACCACGGGGGTATGCCTCGTTGGTCCTTCGCTTTTCGTCCCTGATTAGCTGTCAGCCCAGTATCACCTCGTGGCCGCTAGCTGCCGAGCGATAGATGCCGTCGATGAGGCGCATGAGGGCGAGACCTTGCTCCACGGGCGATTGATTCGGCCGCTCTTCGCGGATGGCATCGACGAACTCGCGGAGACCCTGGGCATGCGCGTGGCCGGCGGTGACGCTGGGGTGCATCTCGGTTGGCGCACCGGCCACCTCGCCGTAGAGGGTCAGAGTGTCTGTCTCGGCGTATTCCTTGACGTTCATCTCTATGCCACCCTCTGCGCCTAGCAGATGGACATAGAAGTCATCCCTGGCGTGGCTGAAGGAGGCCCAACTCGCCTCTAGCAGGAGGGTAGCGCCGGTTTCAAGGCGAATGAAGGCTGTCGCCAGATCCTCGACCTCGTAGCCGCCATTGCCCACGGGGAAGCGCGTCCCGCCCCAGCCGCCACGGCCGCGCGGGCCGAACTCGGCGTAGGTGGCGCCGGAGACCGCGACCGCCTTCGGATAGCCGAGCAGCCACAGGCTCAGATCGAGCATGTGGACGCCGAGGTCGATGAGGGGACCGCCGCCTGATAGGGCTTTGGTGGTGAACCAGCCGCCGTAGCCCGGAATACCGCTGCGGCGCATCCAGCCCGCCTTGGCGTAGTAGATGCGACCGATGCCGTCCGCCTCGATATGGCGGCGCATGAGTTGGGCGTCGTTACGATAGCGCCAGTTGAACATGACCATGAGTTGCTGGCCGGGCCGACGCGGGGCGGCAGCGATGCGCTCGGCGTCGGCCAGATTCTGCGCCAGGGGCTTCTCGACGCAGACGTGGAGGCCCCGCGCCAGGGCGGCGAGAGTGATCTCGGCGTGCAGGTAGTTGGGGACGGCGATGCTGACCATGTCCAGATCGTCGCGGTCCAGCAGGTCGGCGTAGTCGCGGTAGACGTGGGAGATGCTGAATTCCTGGGCTAACGCCTGGCAGCGCTCTTCATCCAGCCCCGCGAGACCGACAACCTGGACATTGTTCGCGACGTAGCCTTGTACGTGGGAACGCCCCACGCCGCAGCCGATGACGCCCGCGCGTAGCACAGGCGATTCGCTTGCGGGCATGGCTCACCCCTTCTCTAGCGGTTGGCAGTTGCCAAAGATGCGGCGCGGTCCCGCCACCGGGGCGGCCCAGCGAGCGGCGTTAGCGAGGACAAGCTGCACGTCGGGATGAAAGTAGGTGGGGTAGGACTCGTGGCCGGGGCGGAAATAGAAGACCTTGCCCGCGCCGCGACTGTAGCAGCAGCCGCTGCGGAAGACCTCGCCGCCGTTGAACCAGCTGATGAAGACGAGCGTTTCAGGGGCGGGGATGTCGAAGTGCTCGCCGTACATCTCCTCATGCTCGATCTCGATAGTCTCGCCCAACCCGTCGGCGATGGGGTGGCCGGGCGCGACGACCCAGAGCCGCTCGTGGTCGTTACCCTCGCGCCAC
>CAZJJF010000038.1:0-2394 GCA_964546245.1 uncultured Anaerolineales bacterium | reverse complement strand
CACGACGTGCCCATCAGGCGCTTGAAGATCTTGGAGAAGTGGCCGGAATGGAGCACGATCAGGCCCATGCCACCCAGGACTCGCTGGTAGACCCGTTCCACGACGGCATCGTCGACCTGATCGTGGCCCATGTGGCCCCACCATATGAGCACATCCGTGACATCGAGAACGTCGGCGGGCAGGCCGTGCTGCGGCTCATCCAGGGTTGCGGTACGTACCTGGAAGCCGTAGGGCCGCAGGCCGTCGGCAATCGCGCCGTGGATGCCCTTGGGGTAGACCTCGGCGATTCTGACCTCCTGCTTCTCGTGCAGATACTCATTCCAGACGGTGACCCGAATGTCCTCAGGCATAGGGAGTCCTTTCGTGATGAACCCATTTACGCGATTCTTGCGCGCTCAGGAGAGCGGTAGCGAGCCAATTGATTTCAGCGCCTTTGTCGATCGCTGGGATATGTTAGAGGCGCTGGTGATTCAGGTCTACCGCAGTGGCCGCGCTGGCCTGGATGTGGAGGCGGTGTATCAGGCGCTACGGGCGGAACTGGCGGGTGATTATCCGCGTTGGGCGGCGGCCCTGGCCCCCTACTGGCAGGCGGCTCTGGCAGGCGGCGCGCCCCCAGCCTCGGACCCTTTCGCGCGGCTGCTAGCAGCTGAGGCGGCGGCCATCTTCGTCGGTAATCGAGCGGCGCTGAAGGCGCTCCCGCCGGCCCGTGAGGCCATCAATCGCTATCTCCTGACGCTCAGGGCATTATAGCATCCCGCTCGTGAGGGCGCGAGTCGCGGATTGACCTGGACAGTCGCCGGTTCGCCGGGTATAATCCGCTCAACCTGATCGGGACGCATGACGGCTCCAGCATCGAGGAGATTCCCGCTATGTCTTGTTCACTCGCGTGGGCGTATGGGCGGCTGCTGGCTATCGCGGGCGGTCTGTCGCTGCTGGCGCTGGCTGCGCTCGCCCCGGCGGTCGGGGCGCAGGGGCCGGCCGATGTGCCTCCCCTGACGCTGGACGCGGGTCAGAGTCAGACTGTGTCCATTCGCGCCTTCTGCCTCGAATACAACAAGCTCTTTCCCCGCGTCTTCCCCCCCATTGGGGGCCAGGCGTCGCCGCGACAGACCGACATTCTGCGTTATTCACTGAGCCGTGGCTACCCGGCCACCGCGCCGTATCAGGTTCAGCTGGCTCTGTGGTACGATGCCACAGGCCGCTGGGTGAATAGCCCCCACGTCATTGGGTCGGAGATTATCGCCAATGCTAATCAGGCCCCGCCCCCGCCGAGCGGCCTGACGCTGCTCGACGCCCTGCGGGCCGGCACGGTGACGGTCACCTATTCAGATTGGCGGCCCATCACGGCGGGCCTGCCTGACTCTAACCCGCCGTGGCTCGGCGCCGGCAATCTCACGATCACCAATACTACGGGCGCGCCTGTCACCATGCTGCTGCCCCAGGGCCTGCGGCTCGATGCGCCGCCGGCCAATCAGGATATGATTGTCTATTTCCCCAGCCCCACCCCGACGGTCACGGGCACACCGACCCGCCCGTCAACGGCCACGCCGACTGCCACGCCGCCGCCGACCCGGACACCCATGCCGCCGCTGCCGCCGACAGGCGCGGATGATCCCCACGCTTGGGCGGCCTGGCTGATTCTGCTTGGCGCGATCGGTATCGCGGTCGCCCTTGGCCTGGACATTGTGCGCCGCCGCCGCGAGATCGGTGTGTAGCGCGCGGTCAGTCGCCAGTCAAACATCGGAGAGCGATATGTCGCAGGTTGAGTGGGATGCTGCGAATCAAGAGTGGGGCGCACTGTCGGGCCTGGTCGCCGACGCTGTCGATCCTCTCGTGCTGTACGCCGTGCCTGACGATGCCTACGCCTCGCGGGTCATCCGCATCCGCATCTCGCCCCTGGGTGTGCCGCTGGAAGCGACCGTCGCTGCCGAGATCACCCAGGCGGGACGCCAGGCCTACTATGATCTGGAAGGCATCGCCCACGACACATCTATTCAGGCCCCGGCTGAGCCGGGCTTCTGGCTGGCGTCTGAGGGGAACGGGCGCTTTGACCACGACGACTATCGGCCGAATATCCTGATCCAGGTTGACAGGCAGGGTCGCGTGCTTCAGGAGGTGCGGCTTCCTGCCGCCGTCGACTCGCCGCGCAGTGGCCTGGTCAGCAAGTATGGTATCGAGGGGATCACGGTTTCCAGCAATGGGCAGTATATCCTGGCTGCCATTCAGGGGTCGTTTCACGACGACAGCGATGCCCAGGGCAACTTTACCCGCATCGCGCGCTACGACCTGACACAGCGCACCTGGGAGTTCTTCCTCTACCCGCTTGATGTGGGTCGCAATACGGGAACCTTCGTTGGCCTGTCGGAGCTGATCAACCTGGGCGGCGACCGCTAT
>CAZJJF010000037.1:12001-15835 GCA_964546245.1 uncultured Anaerolineales bacterium | reverse complement strand
GTGCTGGTGGGCGTCGATGTACTGGTGAACGTAGCGGTGGGCGTGTCAGTTGGCGTTGGGGTGTTGGTGGGCGTGTCAGTTGGCGCAGGGGTGTTGGTGGGCGTGTCAGTTGGCGCAGGGGTGTTGGTGGGTGTTTCGGTCGGGGTGTCTGATTGCAGGACGATGCACACGCTGCCCGTCTGCTGTGGCTCGGAAGGTTTGCGGTAATAGAAATCGGCGCTGTTATTCCCGCCGTCCTGCCCGCTGCCTACCACGCCGCCGGGTCGTCGCTCGTAACTCTGGTCGAGGTCATACACCAGGGGGGCGAGGGGCGTCCCTTCCTTGTAAGCGGAACCGCTACCCATGCCTGCCTGATCCACGATCGTGTTATCAGCCATGAGCAGCCCGATGCCTCCGCCGTCGGCGATGGCGCTGGTGTAGGTGCGGTCGGCCGGTGTAATGCCGGTATAGCCGTTGGCGTTGGCGAGTAGATAGTGGCAGCCGGGGGCGAGGCTGGTCCCGGCGGGGATCGTGGACAGGGTCGAGACGACGCCGCTACTGCTGGATGCGTTCACCTTCCAGCCGCCGATGGTGATGGCGGCATGGGTTGGGTTGTAAAGCTCGATGAACTCGTCGGTGGCTGGTAGTCGACCCGCGCCTGAATCACCTGGCCCACGCGTGCGGAACTCGCTGATGACCACGCCCGTGGCCGAGCCAGGCGGCGCGACGGGGAAATAGTCCACCGGATCCGGTGTCAGCCACTCGAAGTCCACGGCGCCGCCCCCGTAGGCCCCCTCCATCGCGTCGGCGTGGCTGATGAACTGGTTGCCCAGGTAGCCGTCGTCGCGCACGACCATGGCGAACAGCTTCACCGTCGACTGATTGATGACGATATCGGTCGCGGGTGACGTGTCCACCGCCGCGAAGCTCAGCCGTGCCTCGAAGCCCTGCGTCGTCGAGCCGCTGGCCGGGGCCGCCCCCAGGGTAGGGCTGCTGGTGTCGCCGAGGTACACGTTCGGCCCACCCGCCGCCGACAGCGTGTACAGGTCCCACGTAAAGTCGGTGTGGCCCGCGTTGGAGCTGATGACCAGGGCGTAGTCGGCCGACAGGGTCGGGTCGAAGCGGATGCCCGCGTTCAGCCCCGCCACCCCCGGCGGCGCGCTGGCGCGGCCAAAGCTGGCGTTGGTATAGCCCCCGGCGCGCGCATCGATGAACACCACGATGCGATAGCCCGGCTGGACGTCCCCGGCCACGCCGAGGTACAGCGAGATTTCGTCATTGTCGATGCTCAGGGCGTTGATCTCGTGGCCCACACCGAAGCTGGACGCGGGGCCGCCCGCGCTGGTGGCGAGGACGTTCCACTCCGGCTCGGTCAGATTTCCGTCGAGGGTAATGCCCAGCGGGGCGGCGGGCGCGGCGCGGGCAGCCGCGAAGAGGAAGAGACAGGCGAGTAGGAGGCCTGGCGCGAGAAGGAGGGTGGGCAGGATGCGGCGCATAGTATCCCCCTGGAAGGCCGCCCGCGGCGGGGGCGGCCTTCCAGGGATGATGCGCCCATCCTTCAGCGCCGTCAAGTTGTTGCGCTATTCGTATTGCAGCGCGCGCAGAATATCCATGCTGGCCGCCTGGCGGGCGGGCAGCAGCGCCGCCAGCACGCCGAACAGCAGCCCCGTGGCGGCCGCCGCGACCAGCCCGGCGTAGGGGAAGCTGTATGCCACCGGGTAGCCACCCGCACTGAGGCCCATGACCATCACGTAGCCCAGGTACAGCCCCGCCAGCAAGCCCAGGGCCGTGCCCAGGGCGGCCAGCAGCAGCGCTTCGACCATCACCACGCGCCGTACCTGGCGGCGGGTACTGCCAATGGCCCGCAGCATCCCGATCTCCCGCGTGCGTTCGATGACACCAATGGCCAGGGTATTGAGCAGCGCGATGAGGGAAGGCATGGTCAGTACACCCAACAGGACGAACAGCATGACGAAGACGGCGTCGAACAGCTGGCGATTCTGCTCGATGTAGCCGCGTCCCGACACCAGGGAGAACTGGGGGTAGTCGGTCAGGATAGCCTTGACCCGCGCCTCCACCGCCGCCGCATCGGCGCCCGGCGCCAGGTTGAACTGGATGAACACGTCCTCGCTCTTGCGGAAGTCGGACTGCATGTTGGCCTGCGAGATGTAGGCGGTGCTGATCTTGGCATTCAGATAATCGCCCGCCACGCCGGCCACCGTGTAGGGCTTGACGCCGGTGGGAGTGGACAGTTGCACCGTATCGCCGACTTTCAGCCCGGCGTTGGCGGCAAAGATGCCGTTGGCGATCAGGGCGCGCTCGTCGCCCAACGCGGCGTAGGCTGCCTGGGCGTCCCCTTCCTGGAACGTCAGACTGGCGACGCGCGAGTAGGCTTCCGGCTGGATGCCCAGCGTCACCACCGCCTGCCCATTACCCGATGACGCCGCGTAGCGCAGGCTACTCACCACCGCCACGCCGGGTACGCTCCGGATGCGGTCGGCCAGATCAGGCGTCGCCCCGATGTTGCTCTGCCATAAACCCACCGACGGGGGCATGACCAGATAGTCACTGCCCAGGCTGCGCTGCAGCACGTCCATGAAGCCGCCCGTCATTGACCACATCACCCCCGCCATGGCGACGATGAGGGCCAGGCCAATCATGGTCGTACTGGCGGTGATGGCTGCCCGCGAGGGCTGGCGCGATAGGTTACTCTGGGCGATGGTTGACGTACCCTCGCGGGCGAACACCAGAGCCAGCAGCGCCCCGAAGACCCGCGCCACGGGCCGCACCAGGGCCGGCGCGATGAGCACCAGCCCGGCCAGGAACAGGATGCAGCCGAGGGCCGCCCCCTTCAGGTCGCCGGACACGAGGCCCACCCCACCCCCCACAATGAATACGACGCCACTGATAAGGGCCAGGCGGGATGACCGTTGTCCTGCCTCGGCCGTCAGCGGGCGTAACGCCTCCAGGGGCGTGACCCGGGTTGCTTGCCGGGCGGGCAGCAAGCCCGCCAGCACCGTTATGCCCACGCCCAGCGCCAATGTGCCGATGACCAGCAGCGGCGACACGACCGGCGCGCCGATCTGCACGTGCAGATACTGACGCATCAGGCCGCTTTCCAGCCCGATGATGCCGGCCCCTAGCAGGTAGCCGAGGGCGATGCCGATACCCGCCCCCACCAGGCCCTGCACCCGACCCTCGACCCGGATCAGGCTCATAATGGTGCGGCGGCTGGCCCCGATGGCGCGCAGCATGCCGATATCGTGCCGCCGCTCGGCAACAATGGTGCGGAAGGTGTTGAGGATGATGAAGCCGCCCATCAGCAGCGACAATACCCCGAACAGGTTGAAGGCTGTCTGCGACATGCGCAGATTGCCGAGCAGCTCGGAACTACCCGTCAGCCCGCCCAGGGTGTAATCAGGCCCCAGCTCCGCCTTGATGTCGTCCAGGATGGCCTGACGCTGCGCTGCATCCGTGGTGTCCAGGTTGGCCTCGACGATATTAAGGCGATCGGTCAGGTCGAGCAGTTTCTGGGCCTGGGTCAGCGTGATGAGCACCTCTTCGTTACCGGGCAGCGTCCGCGCGGGTAGCAGCCCCACCACCTTGAGGGTCACCGCGCCGTCGGCCGTTGGCAGGCGCAGTTTGTCGCCCACACCCACCCCCAGCGTCTCGGCCAGGCTGGCGGTAATGACCGCCGATAATGGGTCGTCTGACCGCAGGAAGCGCCCCTCGCTGACGTTGTACGTCCGCAGGGCCTGGGCCGTCGCTGGATCGATGCCGGTCATGGTCAGTGCGCCTACGTTCGCCTTGCCGTAGAACTTGTCGGGGATGTTCAGGGTACGGCTGAGGGAGCCG
>CAZJJF010000037.1:0-11991 GCA_964546245.1 uncultured Anaerolineales bacterium | reverse complement strand
GGCACACGGCGTACCGTGTTCAGCACCGAGCGCGAGAAGGCTTCGCCGGTCTTGTGGGTGATGGTGACGTCTACCTGGCCGGACGCCGCCAGGAGATTCGATTGAAATGCCTGGAGAATGGTCGGCAGCAGCATGTTCATGCTGAAGATAACCATCGTTCCCAGGGTGATGGCGAGGGTAGTCAGCGCAGTGCGCAGCTTGCGCCGGCTTAACTCCCGCGTCGCCATCGTCAACTCAAAGCGCAGCATACCGCCTCCCGCTCACGCCACGGCTGGCTGCACCTCGCTCAGCCGCCGCATGGTGTCCATCACCCGGTCGGCATTGGCGGCGACGTGCCCATCCAGGCGCATCTCCTCTACGATGACGCCGTCGCGCAGGAAGAGAATGCGGTCGGCATAGGAGGCGATGCGCGGGTCGTGAGTGACCATGATGACGGCGCGCTGCCAATCGTCGGTCGCCTGCCGCAGGAGTTGCACCACTTCCTCCGACGACCGCGTGTCCAGGTTGCCCGTCGGCTCGTCGGCCAGAATCAGCTTGGGGTCGGCCACCAGGGCGCGCGCCACCGCTACCCGCTGCTGCTGGCCGCCCGACAACTGGTCGGGGCGATTGTCCAGCCGATTGCCCAGCCCGACCAGCGTCAGCCACTCTCGCGCCCTGGTCTTCGCCTGAGCAGGGCTAACCCCGTCCAGGCTCAAGGGCAGCGCAGCATTCTCCGTCGCGCTCAGCACCGGGATGAGGTTGAAGAACTGGAAGACGAAGCCGATTCTGCGGCGGCGCAGGCGCGTCAGGGCATCGTCCGACAGGGCGTTCAGCGCTTCGCCGTCGATACGCACCACGCCGCGCGTCGGTCGGTCCAGCCCACCCACCAGATGGAGGAGGGTCGATTTGCCGCAGCCGCTCGGCCCCATGACCGCCACGAACTCGCCGCTGTCTACACCGAAGGTCGCATTCGACAGCGCCGTTACGGCCGTATCGCCGCTGCCGTAGACCTTAGTCAGTTGCTCCGCTTCGACAAGGGCCATCTCTCCCTACCGCCTCTAGGCATATGCCTTCGCCGAGTCCACCCATTCTATCAAGGTCGCCGTGTCCAACAACAGCAGAGAGCCGGGCGGCGCACCCAGGACGCGCTCTAGTGCGTCAGTGTACGCCTCGGCCGCGCGCTGGACTCGCGGCACATCTTCGGGTTTGACCTTGAAGTCCAGCAGGGCTTCGGCCAGGTAGTCCGAGAAATCGTGCAGCACAGCCAGCGTCAGCCGCCCGCCTTGCTCCGGGTAGGGGGTGGTTAGCGTACCCTCGTCGATGCCCTGGCGAAGGATGACCGTCAACAGCGGTCCAATGCGGGCAAAGCTGCTGGCCCGCACCTTCTGCCGTACCAGGGCGTTGTCGTCCGTGTACCACGTGCGCCACACGGCCAACACGAACGCCTTCTGCGCTGTCTTCCAACGCCCTAGCGTATCGAACACGCCGCATAGCTTGTCCAGGGCAGGTATGGCGGGATCGTAGACCAGGGGATGAACCACCGCCTCGGCCTCGTCCAGCATGCGCTCGATGAGCGCCTCCAGCAGGGCTGGCTTTGAGGCGAAATAGTGATAGAACGCCCCTTTGGACATCTGCAGCTCGTCCAGGATGTCCTGAATCGACATCTGTTCGTAGCCCTTCGTCTGGACCAGTTGCCGCGCCACGTCGAGAATCTCGTCGCGGCGCGCGGCGTGTTGTTCCGGCCTGCGTGTGCGCGCCATCGATGCCTCGCGATAATAATCCGACCGTCGGTTTATTATTACGGAGATTCTAGGCCGCCCCCCGTCGCCTGTCAAGTGGCAGCGCACTCCCTATGTCCCCGCCTCCGTCGCGTCGTACTGGGCGTAGAACGCGCCGAGCCTGGCCCGCAGCCGCCGCTCCGCGTAGCCGCTATCCCTGGCCTGTTCCAGCCACGGAAGCGCCAGGGCGTTCGCCTCACGCACAATGATGTCTTGGGTGAGGCCCGCCGCTGCCAGGAGCGAGCGCACATCCTGGTCGCCGTAGCGAGCGAAGAAGTGATGGACGACTTCCTCCACCAACTTGGCGAATAAGGGTGTTGCGCGATAGTGCAGCCAGAATTTCTCTGCGACATCCACGATGGCGCTCAGGGAATCGGTGTCCACGTAGGCCGTCAATTCGCCGATTCCCCTGGCGGCATTGGTGTTCCAGGCCTCGTCACCAAGTATGCGCATCAGAGTGGGATCGAGAGCCGTGTCCAGGAACGTCTCGCTCTCGGCAATGGTCTCCTGAAGATTGGCGTTGATGAACTTGATCAGTTGCCTGTCAATGCCGCCTTCAAGCTTGGGGGAGGCCGCATTGAGCGAGCGTCTCCCCAGACGCACCAGCGAGGAGGCGCCCGGAATGTTCTTGGCCAGCACGTTCTCGGTGAGCAGGAAGCTCTTGATGCCATGATAGAGGACGTTCGAGATGAGCCTTGAATACACGGAGCTGGACACGACCTGATGCGTGATTTCGCCGCGCAGGTCTTCCAGGCCAATGATGATCTCGACAATCGCATCGAACACCTCGCGGCTCAGCAGGTCCTCGGCGGTCGTGGTATCCTGCAACAGAGCGTCGTACACGAGCGCGACATTCTCCCGCATGGCGGTCTTGACCTCGGCGGGGATGGGCATACGGATGACATTGCGGCGGATGGCGGCCAGTACCTCGGCCTCGCTCGCGACAGCGTTGATTCTTACCTCCGCCAGCCATTCCAGCGCCGCGCCGACCTCTTCCTTGATGGTCTGCTTGAGATGGCGGCGGCTCAGCCGCTGCAGCTCGTACCGAACGTGGGCTTCCAGCATCGCATCGGTCGTGTTCATCGTGGCTATCCTTGTGAGCGCCGCTGGGATAGCGGTCGTTGGGTCATCGGGGCCGGCCCGTATCTCCGCCCGCTCGCGAGCGTCTTACTCTAGAGACTCGGCCCCAGGCTCCGCAGCTCACCGTAGCGCGCTGAGATGAGATGGATGAGCCGCGCCAGCATGGCGACGCGGGGCGCGATGCTACCCAGTTCCAGGTACTCGTCGGGGCTGTGATCGTCGCCGCCGACCGGGCCGAGGCCGTCGAGGGTGGGGACACCCTGGCCGGCGCAGAAGTTGGCGTCTGACACGCCGCCCGACAGATTCTCGCCCACGGCGAAGCCGACTGATTCGGCGGCCGCCTGGGCCAGGGCAGCCAACGCAGCGCTGGCTGGGGTGCGAGGCATAGGGGGGTTGTCGGGTTGCCCTGTGACCGTCACCCGTACCCCTGGCACACTGGGTTGCGCCGCCAGGGCCTGGATGCGCGCGTGGACCAGAGCCAGGTCATCGCGGGTCAGAGCGCGCACATCGACCTGCGCGCTGGCTTCGGCGGGCACGACATTGCCCTTCGTGCCACCCTGGACAACGCCGACGTTGACCGTGACGCCGGGGCGGATGCCGTTCAAGGCGTGCAGGGCGACGGTTAAATGCGCCAGTTCGAGAATCGCGCTGGCGCCCTTCTCCGGCTCGACGCCCGCGTGGGCAGCCCGACCGACGGCCGCCAATGTGTAGAACGCGCTCCCCTTGCGAGCGGTAACGATGTCGCCATTGGGTCGCCCTGACTCGAGAACCAGCGCCGCGTCGCACGCGGCGGCGATGCGCGGATAGAGGTGGCGCGACATGGGCGAGCCGATCTCCTCTTCCGAGTTACAGAAGAAATGGACAGTTCCGAAGGTGTCCAGCCCTAGCGACTGGAGGGCGCGCAGGGCATAGATGCCCGCCAGCAGGCCGTCCTTCATGTCGGCCACGCCAGGACCGAGAACCCGATCGCCCTCGATGCGCATCGGGCGCGCCTCGGCCGTACCGACGGGGTAGACCGTGTCCAGGTGGCCGATGAGGAAGATGCTGGCCTCGCCGGTCCCGCGTAGCGTGCCGAGCAGGCAGTCGCCGTAGTCGGCCAGGGGAAAGGTGACAATCTCCGCCCCCAGGCCGGTCAGGTGGCGGCGCATCATGGCCCCCACCGCGTCAACGCCGGGTTTGTCGTCGGTCCCGCCATCGAGGTTGACCATCACGGCCAGGTCGGCCAGGAAGGCCGCCTGCTGGTCGCGGGCATAGGTGCGGAGAGGGTCGGTCATAGGAGATGCCTGTTTCCTTGTCGGGCCGTCGCCCATCGTGGTGAATCGCGGTATCATATCACCTAAATGGCTGCCTGGGGGCTAAAGCTGGGTTCCACGGCCGCAACAAGCGAAGCCCAGCGGGGCCTGGCCCCACCAGCCATGTCGCCTTAGCCCGTGGCGCGCGCCAGCCGAGGCGCTGCTCGCCGTCAGGTGGCAACTTGCACACGAGTGCGAGTCTAGGCCAGGTGAATGCGTCCGTCAAAAACGTAACGAGATGCGGGTCGCTGCGTTTTGACTAGTGTTGTTGAATGAACACGGCCCGGCGCCTGTGCTGCACGGCCCCTGCCGAGGAGTGAGAGCGCGTGAAGACCATAGCCCGCCTTACGATGAGTATTGCCGTCGGCCTGGCCCTCGCCGCCGCCGCCTGGCTCAGCCTGCGTGCTGCGCCCGCCCGCGCGGCCCAGCCTGTTGACGCGGCCAGCGCGTCGCGGGTAGTCACTGACGGCCCTGCCATCTACAGCGGGACCATCAACTTCTTTGGCACCAGCCCCCTCGCTGGCCGCTACGTGACCGCGTGGATCACCGATGTCGTCCTGGTTACGACGACGACGCAGGTTGACGCGAGCGTGACGCCCAACCGCATGACGTACCAGCTCGAGGTCCCCGGCGGCCGCGTCCAGGGCGGCGATACCCTCTTGCTAAAGGTCGAGGGCTACCAGGGCGAGCCGGAGGTGGTGTGGCAGCCGAATATCACCGAGACCGTCAACCTCAACGTCACGCGGGGCGAGGCATGCATCCTTGCCTTCAACGATCTGAACCGTAACGGAAAACAGGAGTCCGGCGAGCCACCCCTGCCTGGCGCCCTTCTAGTCCTCGACGGGCCTGGCGTCAACAACATCGAGTGGGTGCAGACGAATCAGCCGGAGCCGCGCTGTTTCCCCAACCTGCTACCGGGTGACTATCGCCTGCTCCAGACACCGCCGAGCGGCTTTACCACCAGCACGCCCCTCGGTGACCTGTCAAAGTACGTCGGCCTGGCCTACCAGACCCCCGGCCATACCAGCATCGTGTTTGCAGCGGGCAGCTACAACTCGACTACCCCTTCGCCAACACCCACCACCACCCCCTCACCATCGCCGACGGCGACCGCGACGGCCACCGTCACACCGACCCCGTCCCCATCGCCCACGCCGTCGCGAACGCCCCTGCCGCCTGGGGTGTGCGCCCGGGTTCTCCAGGATGTCAACCTCGATGGCAACATCGACCTCAGTGTGGACACGCCGATTCCGGGCGCGATCATCGCCATCTACCCCGTCGGCGTCGGTGAGCCGCTCGCCAGCGGTGTGACTAACGCCTCGGGCATCTATTGTGTCAGTGGCCTGCCGGGCGCACATTACGACATCGTCATGACCCCACCGCCACCGCCGGGCGGTGTCTGGCAGTCCGCGCCTGGCTACAGCCGGATCCGCCGCATCAATACCACCCAGTTTCCCAACATTGACGTAAGCTTCCTCGAGCAGTTGCTGAATCTGTCGCCGACGCCCTCACCCACCCCCAGCACGCCCACCCCCAGCGCCACGCCGACGGCCACCGCAACCAGTACGCCAACGACGGGGCCGGCCACCGCCACCCGCACCCCTGCCCCCACGCCAACCTTCTCGCCGGCCGGGCGCGGCCTGTGTGTGCTGGCGTGCAATGACATCAACAAGAACAACGTGTGCGACACCGGCGAGCGCGCCATCGCCGGTCAGTTCGTGCAGGTTTATGATGCTACCAATTTGATTCAGCCGTTGGCCTCCTATCAGTTCAGCGGCCAGGAGACGGAACCTTACTGCTGGCCGAGAAGCGCGGGTCTGAACAGAAACGAGTTCGCCCTTCGCGCCATCCCGCCGGCTCCCCTACCCGCCTGGGGCGCGGTGTACGCTTCCATTGAGATCAACGAGTCGGGCAACCCGCTGCCGCCGCCCGACAACGTAGGCAACAACTACTATCGCCTTGAGGTGCAAGAGGGGCGCACCTTGTATTTTGCCGGCTTCGTGCCGCCAACGCCGACGGCCACGCCTACCGCGACCGCCACCGCCACGGTCACCTTCACCCCAACGGCCACGCCCACCGCGACCGATACCTCGACGGCGACGGCGACGGCGATGCCTGCCGACACGAGCACGCCCACCAGCACGCCCACCGCGACCGACACACCGCTGCCAACCGCGACGCCGACGGCCACCGCCACTGCCACCGCCACGGCGACGCCCACCAGTACGCCGACCAGTACACCGACGGCCACCGCGACCGACACACCGACTCCCACGCCCACCGCGACGGCGACGGCCACCGCCACACCGACCGCCACGCCTACCAGCACCGCCACCCCGACAGCCAGTAGCACACCTTCGGCGACGACTACCCCGACGGCCACCCCCTCGCCGACGGACACGCCCACCGCGACCGCCACGAGCACGCCGACCCTGCGGCCAACGCGCACGCCGGGCATCGGCTACGATCCCGTCGCCCACTTGACAATCGACACGCGGGTTGGCGAGAGCGTGATCGTCGTTCAGCCGACTGAGGGCACATGCGCCGACCTGGAGCTTCTCCTCGCCAACGGCTTCTACATCGGCAGCGGAACGACGCGCTACGTGCCCAATAGCCCCCTCATCCCTGTGGGCGATGTCGGTTGGTGTAGCCTGAGCTTCGCCCCGCCGGTGACGGCCAGCGCGCCGGTGGACACGCCGATCTACCTTCAGCCGCCCCATCTGGTCACAGCCACGCCGACCGCCAGCGCCACGGCCACGCCGACCGCCACGGCGACGCCGAGCATGACGCCGACGCCATCCGTCAGCCCGACGCCCTCGCCCAGCCCCACGGCCACGGCAACCCTCAACGTGACGGCGCAGGTATATCTGCCCCATATCGCCGTCGGTGTGGGCCTACCGGCGTCTCCCCAGTCAGGCGTGGCGGCTGTGGCCGAGCCGCCTGCCGCTTCCGGCCTCCTCGGTGGTCTGTGGCGGCTGGTAAGCTGGCTTGTCGGCCCGGCGACGGCCCAGGCCGCGCCGCTGACCGACAGCCAGGCCGCGCCACAGGCCGACGCCACCATCATCCCCAGCCCCGGCCAGGTCAGTGTCCTGGTCTCCAACGCCACCATCGTGCAGGGGGCGACCTTTGTCGCTACCATCTACGCCACCGATGTGACCGACGTGTATGGGGCAGGCTTCGCCCTCACCTATGACCCGGCGCTGGTCGCGGTCGAGGACGCCGATCCCGGCACGCCGGGCATCCAGGTCAGTGGCGGGCCTTTCCCGGCCGCGCCGCGCGTCACCCTCGCCAACAGCGCGGATAACAACCTGGGGCGCGTGACTTACCGCGTGTCGGTCGTCCCGCCGGGCAGCGCGGACAACGGCAGCGGAGCCATCGCTCAGGTCACCTTTCGCGGCCTCTCGCCCGGCACGGCGGCCCTGGCCCTGACCAACGTCAGCCTCACGACGCCATCCGGCGCGACTCTGGGCGTCAGCCTTCAGAATAGCTCGGTCGCCGTTCTGGCCCCTACTGCAACGCCCACGGCTACCCAACCCGTGGTGCGGCGGCCCCAGATTCGCATCTTGCCTGCTGCCGCCGCCGTTGGCCTGGGCCAGCTGACGACAGTGGACGCCTACCTGGAAGATATTGGCAATGTCCAGGCGATTACCGTTACTATCAGCTTCAACGCCGCCCTGGCCGAAGTCGTCGACGCCGACGCCACCACCGCCGGGGTGCAGATTACGCCGGGTACTTTCCCCGACCCCGACCGGGGCACGGTGGAGAATCGCGCCGACAACTCGGCCGGTCTCATCACCTATGGCGTCCGTCTCGCCCCAGGGCAGCCGCCCGCTGAGGGGAACGGGCGACTGGCAAGCATCACCTTCCGAGGCAAGGCGCTTGGGACGACGTCTATTCGCTTCAGCAGTGTGGTCGTCGCCACGACTGACGGTAGCACGCCATCGGTGACACCGTTTCAGGGGTCGCTGACCATCACCTCACCCCCGACCCTGACGCCCACCCCCTCGCCGACGCCAGAGCGCACCGTGCGCGCCTACCTGCCCCTCCTGGTGAAGTCGGCGTATGCCCAGAATGCCAGCGTGCGTGTCATTCCACGCGATACAACAGCGGTCATCTCGGACACCTTCGGCGTCGATCTGATCATCGACAACGTCGTCAATCTGTTCGGGGCCGAGGTGGTCCTGTCCTTCGATCCCTTGATCGTGCAGGGCGTGGATGGCTCGCCCTCGGTCAGCGGGATTCAGCTCATCCCCGGCGATTTTCCCAACGCCGCGCAGGGCTTCGTCGCCCGCAATCAAATCAACAACGACACGGGGCGCGTCCACTACTCGGTGACGCTCCTCGCCCCGGCCAGACCTATCTCCGGCTCGGGCCGCCTGGCGACGATTCTTGTCCGTGGGACCGCCATCGGCGTCACACCCCTCAACTTCGATACGGTGCGCCTCGCCAGCGCGGCCGCCGAGACGATTCCCGCCGCCGGCCTGGGCGGCTTTATCGGCATCGTGCCGCCACCCACCGCCACGCCGACCCCCAGCAGCACGCCGTCGCCGACCCTGACGCCGACACCCACCTTGACCCCGACTCGTACCCCAAGCCCGACGCCGAGCCTGACACCGTCGCGCACCCCCAGCCCCACGCCAACATTCACGCCGACCAGCGGGCCGTCGCCGACGCCCAGCAATACCCCAACGGCCAGTAATACCCCGACGCCCAGTAACACGCCGACGCAAACCCTGACGCCGACTGTGACCAGCACGCCGACGCAAACCCTGACGCCGACCGTCACCAGCACGCCGACGCAAACCCTGACGCCGACCGTCACCAGCACGCCCGCCCCGTCGCACACGCCGACGGCCACGGCCACCACCGCCCCTTCGGGCTGCGTCGATCTCCTCAGCAATGGCAGCTTCGAGACACCGGGCAGCCTGCCTGGCGACGCGCCGCCGTGGGTCTTCCCGGCCGAGCAGACCAGCCGCCGCTCCAACTTTAGCCCCGCGCACAGCGGTCAGTGGTACGCCTTCATGGGGATGCCCCTGTCGCTACCCGACACGCAGCAGTCCTTCAGTAGCGTCTGGCAGGTGGTCGATGTCCCTGGCGATGCTACCGAGCTGCGCCTGAGCTACTGGTACTGGCCGCGCAGCCAGGACACTGGGACCCTCAACGACCAGCAACTCGCCATCATTTACAAGGGCGACGTCACCCAGGGCTACCCCATCAACCTCGGCGTCCTGATGCGCGAGGATCGCGACGCCCTCGGCTGGGAGGAGAAGAGCTTCGACCTGTTGACCAGCCTGCGCGAGGACGTGCGCGGTCAATCCATCACGGTGTACTACACCGTCTATAACAACGGTGACGGCCGCCGCGCCTGGATGTATCTGGACAGTGTGAACCTGCTGGCTTGCCGTTGACGCCAAGCTGGGGTAAAGTAGGGCCAGGAACAGCATCGGGGGTTGGTATGCCATCCAACCCCCGACATCCACCTACTGGAATCCCGACGGCGGCACAAGCGGGCTGCCCGCCCGCACGAGGCGTGTATGAGCCGGCACACTGTCCCCCACGAGCAGTTACTCGCGGCTGCCCAGTACCTGTACGCCAACGATCGCGTTCTGCGTCCCGTGATCGAGGCCGTGGGCGCCATCGAACTGCCCCTCGACCGCGACTACTTTAGCTCCCTTGTGTCAGCCATCATTGCCCAGCAGATCTCGAGCCAGGCGGCCAAGACCGTCGAGCGCCGCTTCCGCGCCCTCTTTGGGCCAGATCGCCCCTTTGGCCCCGCCCAGGTGATTACTCTGAGCCGCGAGGAACTGCGCAGCGTGGGCCTGTCTGGTCAGAAGACGAGCTACATTCTGGACCTGGCGGAGCGGGTGGCGGGCGGGCTGAATCTCGCCGAGCTACCGGGCATGGAAAATGAGGAGATCATCTCGCGGCTGCTACCCGTCAAGGGTATCGGTCGCTGGACGGCCGAAATGTTCCTGATCTTCAGTCTGGGAAGATTGGATGTGCTGCCCGTGGATGACATGGGCCTGCGCACCGCCGTGATGCGCACCTATGGTTTGCAGCATCTACCCAAGAAAGCGGACCTGACCGACCTGGCCGAGCCGTGGCGGCCTTTCCGCACCGTCGCCACCCTCTACCTGTGGCGCAGCCTGGGCGAGACAGCCAAAGACGCGGCAGAAACCCACCGCGTCCATGAGAGCTAGACCCGACTAGGGAACGACCGACACGCGCACGGTCAACTCGCCTTCGTTGTCGGCCAGCGCTGCGTCGCCGTCGTTGATACGCAATTGCAGCAGCCCCGACGTTGGCGCGATGAACACGCCTGGCGCGGCCGGCGTAACCAGCCTATCCCCCACACGCGCAATCAGGCTGCCTGTCGGCAGGCTCGGCATCGGTTCCACACACTGCGCCGCCGGGCGTGTCTGCGCGCAGGGCGTCCCGCTGCCCTCCGCGCCGGTTGTTGCCGTGCCCCGTTGCGCCGTCCAGCCGCCCGTCACGTCGGTAGTGATGCGGTCGCCGGCGTTGACGCTCAGCCCGGCCGATTGCCAGCCCAGGCGCGCGTCGATATGGGCAGTGGACGCGCTGATCGGCGCTGGCACCGCTAGCTGATGCGCCGTCAGCCAGCCCATGACATCACCACTGGTGAGGGCCATACTGATCCCTATCGTGAGAGCGGCGATGAGGATGAGTTTCTGCACCCTGGCGGCAAATCCAGCGCCACGCGGCCTGGGGATTGGTGTCGGCACGGGGATTGAGGCCACCGGAGCGGGCCGCATCGGCCCCGACCGCGTCTTGGACGCCAGCCATGCCATGAACAACGCCTTGCCCCACTCTAGCAGAATCCGTCGCCGTACCCCGGTGAAGGGTGAAGCAGGTGGCATAGTCCAGGTGGAGGCCGCCGGCCGAGCGCGCTGGCGCCGGGTGTTACGCGGTGGCGTCGAAGCCCAGGGTGAGGTCTGGCTCGATGGAGGCGGCTTGCCTGGCGCGCGGCCCGCCTTACCTGCCTGTGGTTGGGGCGGTGGGGCGGCCGGCTTCGCCTGGGGGATCGGCGCAGCCTTTGGCGGCGGAGTAGGCTGAGCGGCGCGGGCGGCAGTTGCCGCAACGGCGGGGCGCGCCGCGCGGGCAGGGCCGGCCGCCCTGGCCTGGCAGCGGGGGCACGCCTTGAGGTGACCAGAATAGACGTGACCATTGCGGCACGTCGCCAGCGCGCTTTCCGCCTCGGCCAGTCCCTGTTCCCACTCTTCGCCCGTTGGTCGCCGCCGCGGGTCGCGATGGCCGTCATCGAAGCAGCGCCGCATCAACTGCACCACAGCAGGATGCAGGGTGTCTAGTGACGGCGCGAGAGTTGGCGGCGCGACGGGGCCGAGGGGCGTCGCCGCGTAGGGGAACCAGCCCCGCTGAATCTTGCTGGCGATGGCTGGCGGGTCGCCTTCGCCGCGCCACTGGGAGCGGAAGGGGTGGCTGCCCTCCATCAGCAGTTGGAAGATGAGGACACCCAGGCCGAACCGATCCTGCTCAGCCTGCCGCACCTCGCGATTGAAGGTCTTGCCCTGTAGCTCCGGTGGCGTGTACTCCGGCTTGCCCACTGGACACGGGTAGAAGACAATCTGCGACGCGCGATGCTCCTTCACCTGGAAGGAGTCGGTGTCGATAAGCGTGACCAGGGCCGTCGAGGTGACAAGAACATTGCTCTCGTTGAGGTCGCCGATGACGTAGTCCCGGGCATGCAGCGCGCTGACCGCCGCCGCCAGGTTGCGCGCCGAGCGGTGCAGGTACTTCCAGGTGAAGCCGGGCAGTGTCTGCGCCCGGCGGCGCGGGTTGAATACGTCGAACAGCGGCACGGCCGAGCGCACCTGGGGCATCAC
>CAZJJF010000036.1:0-15983 GCA_964546245.1 uncultured Anaerolineales bacterium | reverse complement strand
AGTATTCAGGTGGGTCTCATCCTGCGCACGATTCTAGCCTTCCAGGTCTTCGCCATCGTGCTGGCCCTGGCTGGTACACGCATGCCGGTGCTGGCGAGCGAGGCCTACAGTTGGTACTATGACAATCGCAACGCGAATGTCGCTGCCGCCTACGCCCTGCTCATCCTGGTCTTCTCTCTAATCACGACGGGCTTCTACCTGCGCGCGTTGCGGACGCGAGACGAGGAGTTGGGCCAATGAGCGTCATGACCAACCGACGCACGAACCGTGCGGGGCTCTACGCGCTGGCTATCGGGCTAACGTTATTCATCCTGGTTCCCATCTATCTCATCACCCTGGCCGCGTTCAGTCCGCCGGATGTCATCTACAGCTATCCCAAGAGCCTGCTGCCCACACAACTCTCGACGGAGACGATGCAGTTCTTTCTGAACTCGCGAGGTGTGCTCCAGGCGTTGTGGAATAGCATCGCGGTCGGCATCGGTACGCTGTTCCTATCGCTGCTCATCGGGGCGCCAGCCGGCTATGCCCTCGCGCGCTTCCTCTTTCCCGGCCGCGACACTTTCAAGATAACCATCCTGACCACTCGTGCCTTCCCTATCGTTATCCTGTCTATCCCGCTGGCGGTGTCTTTCATCAATTGGGGACTGTACGACACTCTATTAGGCGTCACTCTGGCCCATACGGCGCTGGCCTTGCCGATCACAATCCTGGTGACGAGCAGTATCTTCGCCGGTGTACCGCGCGACCTGGAGGAGGCGGCCCAGACCCTGGGCTGCTCGCCGCTGCAAGCCTTCCTGCGCGTGTCGCTGCCCCTGGCCCTACCTGGCCTGGCCGCCGCTGCTCTGTTCACCTTCGTTCTGTCGTGGAATGAGGTCTTTGCTGCCACTATCCTGACGCTGCGCAACCGTACCCTGCCCGCTCTGCTGCTGAGCCAGTTGAACACCGCGCCGTTGCCGTTCCGCTTCGCGGGCGGGTTCTTCCTCGTCCTGCCTGCCCTCATCTTTATCTTCATGATTCGTAAGTATCTGCTCGGCATGTGGGGGCAGATCGTGAAATAGACCACCGACGACCGACCACCGAGGGCAGCGTGTCGGTGTTGAAGGCGAAAGAGTCACCTTCAACCTTCAACCTGTAGCCTTCAACTGGCATTCAGTGGTCGGTGGTCGGTGGTCGGGGGATGCCTATGGCCGAAATTCGTATCGAGGGTGTGCGCAAAAACTTTGGTAAGTTCACTGCCCTCCACGATGTCTCTCTCACCATCCACGACCGCGAGTTCATGGTTCTGCTCGGCCCCAGCGGCTGCGGCAAGACAACCCTGCTGCGCTGCATTGCCGGCCTGGAGCACCCGGAGGCGGGGCGCATCGTCATCGGCGACCGCGACGTGACCCACGAGCCGCCGCGCCGCCGCCAGATTGCTATGGTCTTCCAGAGCTATGCCGTCTTCCCCCATCTGACGGTAGCCGACAACATCGGCTTTGGATTGAAGATGCAGGGGCGGCCGCGCGACGTGATTCAGAAGCAGGTGGGGCAGGCGGCTGAGATGATGCAGATTAGCGGCTACCTGGACCGCTACCCCGCCCAGTTGAGCGGCGGGCAGCGCCAGCGCGTCGCCGTCGCCCGCGCCCTGGCCGTCCAGCCCGCCGTGCTTCTCATGGATGAACCGTTGAGTAACCTGGATGCCTTGCTGCGCCTCCAGGCCCGCGCCGAGTTGAAGCGCCTGCTGCAAGAAGTTCAGTCCACCACTGTCTACGTCACCCACGATCAGGTCGAGGCAATGAGCATGGGCGACCGTATTGCCGTCATGCAGGCGGGCAACATTGTCCAGGTAGATGGGCCGACGCGGGTCTACGACTCGCCGGGCAGCACCTTCGTCGGGGGCTTTATCGGCAATCCGCCCATGAATTTTCTCAACGCGACGGCGCAGCCGGCCAACGGCCATGCCTCGGCCCTCATCGGCGGTGAGACGGTTCCCGCGCGCCTGCCCCAGAGCATCGCGTCGGGTCAGCCGCTGCTGCTGGGCATCCGCGCCGAGAACATTGACGTGGGCACGACGGCATCGCCCGACGCCGCCCCGGCGCGGGTGCTGGTGGTCGAGCCGTTGGGTTCCCACCTACTGCTGACGGCGCAGGTGGGCACGGAGACATTGAAGGTGGTCGCTAACAGTGATTTCCCGGTGAGCCAGAATGAGATGGTCTACCTGCGCCTGGATCCGGCCAAGATGCGCTGGTACGAACCACAGACGGGGCAGCCCGTGGGTGAGGCTTAGGCAACGATGACCACCCTTGCTACCCTCAGCTACGGCCAGCGCCATGCCCTCAACGAGCTGCTCGCCATCTTTGACGGTCAGTGGACCAACGGTCTGCTGCCCCACATTCGCTTTGTTCCCGACCAGAGCGGCTATCGCCCCGATCCGGCCGACTGGGCCATCTCGCCCCAAACCAGCGGCCCGACGACCATGACCACCTCTGGCATCACCCAACCGCCCATTATGGGGGTGTGCGCCGAGAGCGTCTTCCGTCGCCTGCCCGATCCTGCCGCCCACCTGGGCGACTGGCTTACCATCGTCGACGGCCTGGATCGCTTCCACCGCTTCCTGCTCACCGAGCGCGACCCGACCGGTGAGGGCCTGGCGGTATGTCTGCATCCCTGGGAGACGGGAACCGACAACTCGCCAGCCTTTGAGCCGCTACTGCAAGCCACGCGGGCTTACCTGGCCGCCCACGAGGTTCCTATCGACGCCTTCGGCCGGGCCGACATGGTTCACGTGCCTGCCGAACACCGCCCCACCGCCCGCGACTATACGGCGTACTTCGGCCTCATCGCCCTGTTCAAGCGTTACGACTACGACCAGGCGCGCATCGCTGCTGAGACACCCTTCCTGTTGCAGGACGTCCTGTTCAACAGCCTCCTGGTTGACTCGCTACTGGCGACGGCGCGCCTCGAGGCAGGCCTGGCCGATCTGCTCGCCGGCGATAGGCGCGCCGAGGGCCTGCGCCAGCGCGCCGGGGCCAATATCGCGGCGGCGGAGCGGGTGGTCGCCGCCATCCGCCGGCATCTATGGTCGCCCACCGATGGGCTATTCTACGCCCGCGATGCGCATCGCGGCGCGTTGCTGCCGACGGCGACCGTGTCGTCCTTCATGCCACTGTTAGCCGCTATCGCCGACGACGAGCAGTCCGCCCGGCTGTTGACCCACCTGCAAGAGCCGGCGGCGTTCTGGACGACCTTTCCCGTCGCATCCACCGCCGCCACCGACCCGGCCTTTGACCCGCTGCGCTATTGGGCGGGGCCTAGCTGGCCTGTACCCAACTGGTTGCTGCGCCGTGCCCTGCGCGACCACGCCCCCGACCTGGCCCAGCGGCTGCGAGAACGTACCCTGACCATGCTGGCTGAGGGTGAGGGCGATCCGTCCCGTTGGCGCGACCGCGCCGCCCAGGTTATGGCCTACAACAGCGTCGGCGGCTTCACCACGACCCCCTCCCGCCAGCAGTACCAGCACGCCTGGCTGTGGGACAGCGCGGTGGCCGCCGTCGGCTGGACGCTCATCGCGGACGAACCCGACCCCTTCGACCCCGTCTCGCCCGGTCCGCTCTTCTGGGAATACTACCATCCCTTCACGGGCGCGCCGCTAGGCGCGCGGCTGATGACCTGGACGGCGGCCGTCTACCTGGACTTGCTGGCTGAGGATACCCCATGACGACCATCCCGCCTACCCTTGTCGAGCAGGCGCGCGACGTTCTGCGCCAGAATCTTGTCGTCACCGCCGACGGCCATCGCTACACCCGCCCCGCGCCCATGACCTACGAGCAGCAGTGGCTGTGGGACTCGTGCTTCCACGCCGTGGTCAACACCCACCTCGACCCAAGCCTGGCCCAGGATGAGATTGAGGCGCTGCTGGCGCATCAGCTCACCGACGGCCCCGACGAGGGCATGGTCCCCCACATGACCTATTGGGATGGCCTCGGCGCGACCCTGTGGGGCCACGAGGACCGTAGCACCATCACCCAGCCGCCCGTCATCGCTTACGCCGTCGAGCGCGTCTACGCCGCCACGGGCGACCTGGCCTTCGTGGCCCGCGTCTACCCCGCGCTGCAAGCCTATCACGCCTGGTGGCAGCGTCGCCGCGATCCCGATGGCGATGGCCTTGTCAGCCTCATCCACCCCTGGGAGACGGGCTGGGATGCCGCGCCCGCCTGGGATGGCCCGATGGGCCTGAGCGCGCCCGGTGACGTCGAGAGCCGCCAGGCACGCATGGCCCTGGTGGGTCGGCTGGCCGCCCTGGACTACGATATCCAGGCCGTTCAGGCGGCGGGCCTGTTCAACGTCGAGTCGTGCGACCTGAACGCCCTCTACCAGCAGAGCCTGGCCTGCACGGCGCGGCTGGCCGAGGCGCTCGGCCGCACCGAGGATGCCGCCACCTATCGCCGCCAGGCCGATACGACGGCAGCCGCCATCCAGGCGCGCTGTTGGGACGACTCGGCTGGTATCTACCGCGACCTGGCTGGACCCGACGAGACGCCCTTGCCGGCGTCGGCCGCCACCACCTTCGTGCCTCTGTTTGCGGGTATTCCAACGGCGGCGCAGGCCGCGCGCCTGGTCGCCCGCCTGACGGACCCGCGTGAGTTCTGGCCCCGCTACCCTGTCCCGACGGTCGCCCTCAGCGAGCCGCTGTTTGCCCCTGACCGCTACTGGCGCGGCCCCAGCTGGGTGCATCTCAACTGGTTGCTCTACCATGGCCTGCGGCGCTACGGCTACACCGGGGTCGCCGACGACCTGGCGGCGCGTACCTTCGCGATGGTTGAGGCGGCGGGCTTCTGGGAGTATTACAATCCTCTGACCGGCGCGGGTCTCGGCGCGCATCCCCAATCCTGGACGACGCTAGTGGTGGATATGGTGGCGTGAGGGGGGTGTAGGCGGGCTGGATAGATAATTCCATCGCCTACGGACGGCGTTGCCCGTGCTATAGCCTTCCCTGACGTGCGGAGTTGACTACACAGAACGATTGTACTAGACTCATAACGGATGATTAGCCGCGACCCTTTGTTTTCCAGGAGAGCGCATGTCCGCTGAGATCTGCATTGGTACCAGTGGCTACAGCTATGACGACTGGGTCGGCCCCGTCTATCCCGACAACCTCAAGAAGACCGACTGGCTGACCTACTACGCCGAGCATCTCTTCCGCTGCACCGAGATCAACTACACCTACTATCGTCTGCCCGCCGCTCGCACCCTCAAGGCTATGGCCGATAAGACCCCGCCCGGCTTCCTGTTTACCATCAAGGCCAGCCAGGAGCTAACCCACGGCCGCGACGATCCCGACGCCTTCGACAAGTTCACCTCGGCGCTGTATCCGTTGCTGGAAGCCAACAAGTTCGGCTGCGTCCTGGCCCAGTTTCCGACGTCGTTCCACAACACGCCTGAGAACCAGGACTACCTGCGGCGGCTGCGGGAGCGGCTGAGCGACCTGCCCACAGTGGTAGAGTTCCGCAACCGCGAGTGGATCGAGGACGAGGTGTTCGAGCTGTTGCGTGAGTGTCGGCTTGGCTTCTGCGCTGTGGATCAGCCCCAGTTCAAGACCCTTGTCCCTCCTATTGCGGAGGTTACTGGCCCCATCGCCTACGTGCGCTTCCACGGCAGAAACTATGCGAAGTGGTGGAGCCACGCCGAATCGTATGAGCGGTACGACTACCAGTACAGCGAGGAGGAGCTTCGCGAGTGGGTGCCCAAGATTCGAGACATGGCGGCGCAGAGCGAGAAGCTCTTCGTCTTTGCCAACAACCACTATCAGGGCCAGGCGGTCACGACGGCGCAGCAGCTGGCGATGCTGTTGCAGGGAGCGGGTCTCGCGGTTGGGGGCCAATCGTTACCTGGCGCTGCATAGCAAGCTTCGGTGGGGCGGCTCGCCAGCGTCTGCCTGCAAGTTGACCATCGCGCGCTGCGTTTACAATTCGGTGGAGCAGGGGTATACTGAGGATGCGCTCGCTCGCCGCGCTTCGAGGTGGCCTGGCGTCGGGCGTGCGCCAAGACTCTGGCGGCCTGGCCGTCGTCATCCGCAGGAGGCCCTATGGCCCGTGACATCGTCCTCTATTCCCGCGCCACCCGCTGCTCCGACATTGACCACGTCCGGGCACGCCTCCAGGAGTGGAACCTACCCTTTCGCGAGATCGATATCGAGGCGGACGCCGCCGCCGCCGCCCGGTTGGCGGCATGGACCGGCTTCCTGAGTGTGCCGACGGTGGTCATCGCCGACGCCGGCGGCGACGAGCCGTATCAGGAACCGGCTGGTCTCACGCCCAATATGAACCCGCGCAATGTCGATCGCGGCTCCATCATCACTGAGCCATCGACCGCCAACCTGCGCCTCTTCCTGGAGCACAATGGTTTTGTCAAAGTTGACCTCTACCGTCTCGGCTCCTTCCTGCGGGGCTAGGTGAAAGCCCAGGACACGGGCGCGACGGGGCTGGTCGGCCGCGCCATCGACGATTCGCTGCTTGCCCAGGGGCACAGCGTGCAGGCATTGGTGCGCCCCACCGCCCGTGTCGACGACCTGATGCTGCGCGGGGTGAACCTGATCATTGGCGACCTCAACAACGAAGAGAGCCTGCGCCAGGCCACGCAGGGGGTGGACGTTGTTTTCCACTGCGCGGCCCTGCTTGGTTTCGGGGCCAGTGAAGCCGACATGGAGTGGGTCAACGTCGTCGGCACGGAACTGGTCCTGGTCGCCAGTCGCGCCGCCCGGGTGAGGCGCTTCGTCCACCTGAGTTCGGTCGCCGTCTATGGCCCCCACGAGCCGCCCATCCACGAGGATGCCGCCCTGCAGCCCACCAGCATCTACGGCCGCACCAAGCTGGCCGCCGAGGAGGCCGTGTGGCAGGCAGGACGCGAGGGCCTGCCCGTGACAGTGCTGCGTCCGTCCGTCATCTACGGCCCTGGCGACCGTTACTTTCTACCCGCCCTGCTCAAGGTCATGCGCCTGCCGGTCATCCCACTGCCCGATGATGGCGATACCCTGGTCGAACTAGTGTACGTGAGCGACGTGGCCGATGCCGCGCTACTGGCGGCGTCGCGCCAGGCGGCGATCGGGCAGGCCTACAACCTTACCGACGGTCGCTCGACCACCCTGCGCGATGTCGTCGAGACGTTTGGCCTGCTGACCGGCTACGCGCCGCGCATTGTGGATATCAGCGCCGAGCGCCTTCAATACATCGCGAGTCTCGCCCATGAGGCCCTCGCGCCCGTCAACCCGCGCCTGGCCTACGTCCTCGGCTCGAACATGGTCGCGAACCTGGGGCGCGACACCCACTACGATCTGCGCAAGGCGGAGCGCGACCTGGGCTACGCGCCGCGCGTTGGGCTGTACGAGGGTCTACGACGTGCCCTGGTGGCCGACGCTCCCGGCGTCCTGCGTGGCGGCAACCCCAACTTCCCCCTGGCGATCGGCGGCCTTCTCGTTCTGGCGGGTCTGGTTGGCGGCGTGTTGCTGCGGCGAGCCTTCCGCCGTCCGCGTCGCGCGGCAATGAATTGACACTCAGGGCCAACCGGCTTACACTTGGGGATAGTCTTACGCCGCCCGCCCCCCATGCGGGCCACGAAAGATTATCCCTCCTCCGACCGTCAAATATGCAGGTTCAACTGAGGAGCCAGCTGGCCTATGTGTGGGAGACTTAGTACATGAAGCGGAAACCGACCAATGGGGGAACACCGGTGAGTAAGTGGTTCAAGAGTGGGACCATCTACCTGCTGCTTCTGGCAGCATTCTTGATTATTCTCTTCCGCGCTTCGACGAGCGTCAGCGCCCGCACGCAGCGCACCGATCTGTCCACCCTTGCTAACGACGTCAAGGCGGGCAAGATTACCGCGATTCAGGTCAGCCAGGATGGTGTCAACCTGCGCATCACCCGGAACGACCAGTCCGGCGAGTTCTCCAGCAACAAGGAGCCGACGAGCGGCATCACCGAAGTCCTGACGTCCCTGGGCGTGACGCCCGAGCAGCTTGACAAGGTGAAGATCGAGGTGGTCGCGCCGGGCTTCTGGTCCAACTGGGGCAACGTCCTGGCGTCTCTCTTACCCATTCTGCTCTTCGGCGGGTTCATCTTTTTCATGTTCAGGCAGGCGCAAGGCGGCACGAACCAGGCCATGAGCTTCGGCAAGAGCCGCGCCCGCATGTTCAGCAGCGACAAGCCCACCGTCACCTTCGCCGATGTGGCGGGGGTGGACGAGGCCAAGCACGAACTGGCCGAGGTCGTCGAGTTCCTCAGGGAGCCAGAGAAGTTCATCTCCCTGGGCGCTCGCATCCCCAAGGGCGTCCTCATGGTCGGCCCCCCAGGCTGCGGCAAGACCCTGATGGCTAAGGCTGTCGCGGGCGAGGCGGGCGCGCCCTTCTTCAGCATCAGCGGCTCGGAGTTCGTGGAGATGTTCGTGGGGGTGGGGGCGTCGCGGGTGCGGGACCTGTTCGAGCAGGCCAAGCGGCACAGCCCGTGCATCATCTTCATTGACGAGATCGATGCGGTGGGGCGGCATCGTGGGGCGGGGTTGGGGGGCAGCCACGACGAGCGGGAGCAGACCCTCAACCAGATCCTGGTCGAGATGGATGGCTTCGATAGCGACACCCACATCATCATCATCGCGGCGACGAACCGACCGGACATTCTGGACCCGGCGCTGATGCGACCGGGGCGGTTCGACCGTCGGGTGATCATCGACCGCCCCGACGTGGCTGGCCGCAAGCACATGTTCAAGATTCACACTCGCGGCAAGCCTCTCGCGCCTGATGTCGATCTGGAGGTCTGCGCGAAGATCACGCCCGGCTTTAGCGGCGCAGATATCGAGAACCTGGTGAACGAGGCGGCTATTCTGGCCGCGCGCCGCAACGCCAAGGCCATCTCCATGAAGGACATGCAGGATGCTATGGAGAAGGTGGTCATGGGGCCGGAGCGCAAGAGCCGGGTGATCTCCCCAGTCGAGAAGCGCATCGTCGCCTACCACGAGGCGGGGCATGCCCTGGTGGGCCATATGCTGCCTAACTGCGACCCGATCCACAAAGTTACCATCGTGCCGCGCGGCATGGCGGGCGGCTTTGTGATGCCTCTGCCCGACAGTGATCGCCAGTTCCGTAACGTCGCCAAGTTCAAGGACGACCTGGCTTTCACCCTGGGCGGGCGCGTGTCCGAGGAGATTGTTTTCGGTGACGTGACGACGGGCGCCAGTAGTGACCTGGAGAAGGTGACTAAAATGGCGCGGGCGATGGTCACCCAGTATGGCATGAGCGAGAAGCTTGGCCCCATCACCTTCGGTGAGAAGGATGAGCTGGTCTTCCTGGGCCGCGAGATTGGCGAGCAGCGCAACTACTCCGAGGCCGTCGCCGAGGAGATTGACGCCGAGGTTCGCATGCTGGTTACGGAGGCCTACGAGCGGGCGCGCGGTGTCGTGGTCGATAACCGCGGCCAGCTCGATGTGATCGCCCAGAAGCTGATGGACGTTGAGACCCTAGACGCGGCCGAGTTTCGCGCTTTGTTCGCGGCGACGGACACCAACGGCGCAGGTAGCGCGCTGAGCGTTAACGGCGCGAGCCACAGTGATGCGCCAGGTGCGCCAGGTGCGCCGGGCGTCAACGGCGAGCACGGCCTTTCGGACGGCCCCGCCTCGATGTAGGTCATCCCCGGCAACCCAAGCATAACGGGGCTTTTCAGGCCGGCGCCGGCCTGAAAAGCCCCGTTTCGTTCCTGTCGCCTGGCGCGGACGCCTCCTATGGCGTGGGTGTACCGTTAGGGTACGCGGGGGGCAATTGGATGGTGGGCGTCACAGGCGCCGGATAACCCGGCGGCTTGGTGGCCGTGGGCATACGCACCGGCGTGCCGGTGGGCGCGTTGGCCGGCGGGGCTGTGCCCCCGCCCGGCGGCGGGATAACGATGGTGGGCGCGCCCGGCGTGGGCGGTGGGGTCGTGGTGGGTTGGCAGGCGGCGAGCGCCAACACAGTCAGCGCCAAGAGCGCGAGAAGCAGCCATCGGGTGGAAACATTCACCGGAATACGACCTCCTTCACAAGAATAGGCGGCGCGCTGCACGGGCGGCGCGCCGATGACCTAGTATAGCACAGGTCCAGCCGGGGACAAAGCCTTGCCAGCAAGGCGCGCGCAAGTTGTACAACGAATCGCCAGATTCCTGGCTGCGAGAGCTTGACAAATGCCCCCCTTATCGCAATAATATCAGCATCAATCGATAGCCTTCGCGGCGGCTAGCTCAGGGCGTATCCTTCTGGATTCCATCCTCAGCTATCCTATATCGCAGGAGGTGATGCTCATGACCAAGGACGGAAGTAGTACGTGGAGCATCGCCTTCGGTTTCACCGCCTAAGGCGATGCCTCCGCGAGCGCGACGCCCTGGTTTCGGCCAGGGCGTTCGTGCGTCTCAGCGCCGCTTTCTTGACCATCCCCTGCGTCCCGCCTATCATTCTGCGACCTGATGCTCGATGACGAGGCCCGTGGCAGCGCCAGGGGCCTTTCTTATTTCATCGCCCTTATCATTTTCCTTGGGAGGCTGTGTGCTCCGCACCCATACCAACGGCCAGCTTCGCCTGGACAACATCGGCCAGCGCGTGACCCTCGCCGGCTGGGTTCATCGCCGCCGCGACCACGGCGGCCTGGTATTCATCGACCTGCGCGACCGCGACGGCATCACCCAGATCGTCTTCAACCCGGCCCACGCGCCCGCCGCCCACGCCGCCGCCACCAGGCTCGGCGGTGAGTGGGTGGTTCAGGTGCAGGGTGTCGTCGAAGAGCGACCCGCCGGTCAATCCAACCCCGAATTGCTGACCGGGGACATCGAGGTACTAGCCGATGGCGTCGAGGTCCTCAATCCCGCCAAGACGCCGCCGGTGCCTGTTGCCGCCGAGCAGGACGTAGACGAGGCGCTGCGCCTGCGCTACCGCTACCTGGACCTGCGTCGCCCGCGTATGCAACGCAATCTGATTCTGCGCCATCAGTTGATTCGCGCCATTCGCGACTTCTTGGACGCGCGGGGCTTCGTCGAGGTCGAGACGCCCATCCTGCTCAAGAGCACACCGGAGGGCGCGCGCGATTACCTCGTCCCCAGCCGCGTCCACGCCGGCAAGTTCTACGCTCTGCCCCAATCGCCGCAGCAGCTGAAGCAGCTTTTGATGGTAGCGGGCATGGACCGCTACTACCAGATCGCCCGCTGCTTCCGCGACGAGGACCTGCGCGCCGACCGTCAGCCTGAGTTCACCCAGCTCGACCTGGAGATGGCCTTCGTTGAGCGCGAGGACATTCTACGCCTCATTGAGCCGCTGGTCATCGAGATTGTCGAGCGCATGGGCAAGACGGTGCAGCAGAAACCCTTCCCCCGCCTCACCTATGCCGAGAGCATGGCGAAATACGGCAACGACAAGCCCGACCTGCGCTTCGGCCTGCCTCTGGTGGATCTGTCCGACGCAGTGGCCGACAGCGGTTTTGGCGTCTTCCGCGATACAGTGGCGGGCGGCGGCCAGGTCAAGGCCGTGCGTGGGCCAGGCATGGGCGACTATAGCCGCCGCCAGATCGACGAGGTGCAGACCCTGGTGCAGGCGGCGGGGGCGAAGGGTCTCGTGACGCTGGCCTTTGGTGAGGAGGTGAAGTCGCCCATCGCCAAGTTCCTGACCGAGCACGAGCTTAGCGTCATCCGCGACCGGGTCGAGGCCGAGCATGGCGACATGGTGTTCGTCGTGGCGGGCGCGCCCAACGTGGTGGCCGAGGCGCTCAGCCGTCTGCGCCTGGAGATCGGCCGCCGTCTGAACCTGATGGACGATAGTATCATCGCGGCGGCGTGGGTGATTGACCAGCCGCTGTTCGAGTGGAACGCCGACGAGGAACGCTGGGATTCGGTGCATCATCCCTTCACCTCGCCGCGGCCGGAGGATGTGCCGCTGCTGGATACGGATCCTGGCGCGGTACGCGCCCAGGCCTATGATGTGGTGATGAACGGCTACGAGGCAGGCGGCGGTAGTATCCGCATCCATCGCCGCGACGTGCAGGAGACGGTATTCAAGCTGCTGGGCCTGACGCCGGATCAGACGCGCGCCCAGTTCGGCCACCTGTTGGACGCCTTCGAGTATGGCGCGCCACCCCACGGCGGCATCGCCCTGGGCATCGACCGCATCGCCATGCTGATGGCCGACGCGCCCAACATCCGCGAGGTCATCGCCTTCCCCAAGACGCAGGCGGCGGTGGACCTGATGACGCAGGCCCCGTCAGAAGTGGATGAGCGGCAGCTCAAGGATCTCCACATCGCCATCCGCGACGAGAAACCCGCGCGGTAGCCGGAAGGGGGTTTGTATGTTTCCAGCGAAGGAGATGACGCTGGATCAGGCTATCGATGGCATCGGGCTGGGCCGCTTCCAGCGTAAGCTGTTGACCGTCGCGGGGGTGAGCTGGGCCGCCGACGCCATGGAAGTCCTGCTCATCGGCTTCCTCATCCCTTCTATCATCGTCTCGCTTCAAATCACGCGCGAGCAGGCTGCCTGGCTGGTGACCGCCCTGTTCGTGGGCATGATGTTGGGGGCCTGGTTCTGGGGTAGCGTCGCCGACCGCATCGGCCGCCGCAATGTCTTCGTCTACACCATCCTGATCGCCTCCGTATTCGCCCTTGCCAGCGCCCTGGCCCCTAACTACGAGACACTGCTCCTCTTCCGCCTGCTGAGTGGCTTTGGCATCGGCGGCTCGTTGCCCGTCGATTACGCCATCACCGCCGAGTTCCTGCCGAGCCAGCAGCGCGGCCGCTGGCTGGTCTTCCTGGAGAGTTTCTGGGCGTTGGGGACGATTGTCGCCGCCGGCCTGGCCTGGTTCTTCATCCCGCGCTTCCCCGAAGATGGCTGGCGCTACGTACTGGCCCTGTCGGCCCTGCCTGGCCTGGTCGCGTTCTGGATCCGGCGCACCATTCCCGAATCGCCGCGCTATCTGGTGACTCAGGGCCGCACCGCCGAGGCCGAGCAAGTCGTCCAGATCGTCGCGGCGGCGAACGGGGTTGCGCTGCCCGACGGCTTCCGCCTGGTGGCGCCGGTGGCGGCGACGGCCAGCGCGCAGACGCGTCGCCCGCTGGCCGTCATCTTCCAGTCGCCGCTATTGCGCGCGACCTTGATTCTGTCGGCGGTGTGGTTCCTGCTCAGCCTGGCCTATTACGGTATCTTCACCTGGCTACCCGGCATCTTCGTGCAACGCGGCTTCGACTTCCTGCGCACCTATCAAACTACCTTTATCCTGGCCCTGGCGCAGCTACCGGGCTACTTCTCGGCGGCCTGGTTGGTCGAGAAGTGGGGACGGAAGCCTACGCTGGCTGTCTACCTGGGCGCGGCGGCTGTGTTCACCTACGCCTTCGCCGTCGCCGACAGCCTGCCCCTCATCCTGGGCGCGGCGATCATGATGAGCTTCTTTGCCCTCGGCGCGTGGGGCGCGCTGTACGCCTACACGCCGGAGGTCTACCCGACCACGGTGCGGGCGACGGGCATGGGCTGGGCGAGCGCCATGGCCCGCGTGGCAGGCATCGTCGCGCCGCTACTGAGCGTGCGACTGCTCGGCCTGTCGCTCCCCGTGGCGCTGAGCGTCTACGCCGTGTCATTCCTGCTGGCGGCGCTGGTATCGCTGCTGGGTCGGGAAACGGCCGGCCTGGCCTTGACGGACGCCGTCGGCGAGGCAGCGGGTAGCGCAACGGCGGCGCGCCCGGCGACCCTGGAGCGGTAGCCGCGCGTTGAAGCGGGAGGCAGCGAGGGGTGTTGCTAACGGAGCAACAAGGTCATTTGCACCGCGCACGGAAGTATGCTACTATTCGGGCACGGCCCTGCCGAGTTAGTGATGCGGTTAAGTGTTTACTGCCAACACTCCGTTTATGGGAGGCGATCTCGTGACTTGGGCGTCGGGTCCCCCCGACGGCCGGCCAGGTAGCCGCCCACCTGCGCAAGCAGGCTTTAAACATACCGTACACGGCTTGGTGGGGCCAAAAACTTAGGCGAGACCCGCGCCCTTCGTGCTGGAGGGCGCGGGTTTTTGTCTCCCGCCCGCCACGTTGCGGGGTGGGCGGGGCGTCGTCAGGGAACGCCTGGCGGCGGGGGCCACGGCGATCCTTTTCGCTTGCCTTGCTACCTCTCGCCACGGTACAATACCCCCATGCACGTCACTCCCTACACCAACGGCGGCGACTTCCTGGCGCGGGCGGGCGAGGCCCTGGAAGCCGACGAGGCCGCCAACAATCTGATGCTGGGCATTGCCGGGCGGCTGGCGGCGGGCGACGCGCCGCCCACCTGGTCGACACCCTTCCTCGCCACGGTCGACGATGGCGCGGGACACCTGACACTGGCCGCGGTCATGACTCCGCCCGCCAAGCTGGTCCTGCACGGCGAGGGCGACATCTGGCAGCCGGCCATCGAGCCATTGGCGCGGCATCTTCTTGACAGCGGCTGGTACGTGCCGGGCGTGCTGGGGCCGTCGGAGGTGGCCCATGCCTTCGCCGAGACGTGGCAGACCGTCACGCGCCACCCGTACCGCGAGGGGACGCGCCAGCGGGTCTACGAGTTGCGTCAGGTCATCTATCGTGGTGATGCGGTCGGCCAGCTACGCGCGGCGACCGGCGACGACCTGGACCTGCTTGGCGCGTGGTTCGCCGCCTTCCATCAAGAGGCGCTGCGCCAGACGCCGGACGCGGCCGCCTCCCGTGACAACGCTGAGCGGCGTATCGCGGCGCGCGATATGTTCGTGTGGGAGAAGGATGGGCAGGTGGTGTCGATGGTCGCGCGCTCGCGGCCTACGCGCCACGGCATCGCCGTCAACGCCGTGTACACGCCGCCGGAACAGCGTGGGCGCGGCTATGCCACGGCCGCCGTCGCCGTGCTGAGCCAGCGGCTCCTCGACACAGGCTACCAGTTTTGCTGCCTGTTCACCGACCTGAGCAACCCCACCTCCAACACGATCTATCAGCGGATAGGCTATCGGCCGTTGTGCGATTACAACGAGTACATCTTCTAGCCCCCTTCGGAAGCTCGCCGTCTCATGCCCAACCGCCTGCTCATCTTTGTCCTCTTCACCAGCGCCTACTTCCTGTCGTTCTTCTACCGCTCGACCAACGCCGTCATCGCGCCCAACCTGGCGCGTGAGATGGGCCTGGACGCGGCGCAACTGGGGCTGATGACCAGCGTCTTCTTCGCGGCCTTTGCCCTGGCCCAGCTGCCCATCGGCGTCGCCCTCGACCGCGTGGGGCCACGCTGGGTGACATCCGCCCTGCTCTTTGTTGGCGCGGCGGGCAGCCTCATCTTCGCTGGCGCGACCAGCTTCGGCGGGCTGACCCTGGGGCGCGGCATTATTGGCGCCGGCATGGCGGGCGTGCTGATGGGATCGATCAAGGCGTTCAGCGCCTGTTTCCCGGCTATCCGCGTCGCTACCGTGTCGGGGCTGCTCGTCGGCATCGGCTCGACGGGGGCCATCTTCGCTGCCACGCCCCTCGCCCTGCTGAACCAGACCGTGGGCTGGCGCGCCGTCTTCGTCTACGGCGCCGCGCTGACCATCATCGCCGGGCTCGCCATTCTGCTCTTTGCGCGCAACACGCCGCCAGGCGTGCCGTGGCGGCCTGGGCATCCCGCCGATGGCTCCCTCGGTACGGTGTTCCGCGACCCACGCTTCTGGCGCGTGGTGCCCCTGACCTTTTTCATGGCCGGCGCTCTCCAGGCATTCCAGGGCCTGTGGGGCGGCCCCTACCTGTTCGACGGCTACGGCCTGAGCCAGGTCCAGGGCGGCAACGTCCTGCTCGCCATCGGCGTTGGCGCGAGTGTCGGCTTCGCCCTGGGTGGCTGGCTGAGCGACCGCGTCGGCCTGTTGCGGGTGATTATCGGTAGCGCGGCGGTCTTCACCCTCGTCCAGGCCGTGCTGGCCTCGCGTCCGCCACTGTGGGCGGTGTGGCCGCTGTTCCTGGTATTCGGCCTGACCGGGGCCGCCAACATCTTGCTGCTGG
>CAZJJF010000035.1:2843-16012 GCA_964546245.1 uncultured Anaerolineales bacterium | reverse complement strand
ACGACGCCTGAAAGCTACCATCAGGATTGAGCAGCTTGGCGCCCATCGCGCCTACCTTTGGCTGCGCATCCATGAAGCGCAGCATGGTGTCTAGCGCGCCGGGCAGGACAGCCGCATCGCTGTTCAGCAACAGCACGTAGCGCCCCGTACTCGCCTCAATGGCCTGGTTGTTGGCTGCCGGGAAGCCGACATTCGTCGCGTTGGCGATGACTCGCACGGTGGGGAAACGTCGCGCGACCATCTCGGCGCTGCCGTCCTGGGAGGCATTATCAACCACGATGACCTCGACCTCGCCCAGCGGCGGGTAGGCCTCGATGGACGCCAGACACTCGGCCAGCAGTTCGCGCGTATTCCAACTCACGATGACGACAGACAGCCTCACGCCTCCCCCCTCCGTCGCATCTGCTCGATGGCTACCAGACTGCCGAGGAACAGCCAGGCCAGCACGCTGCTGCGGAAGCCTGCCATGCCGATGTTGTACACGAAGGGCACAAGCCAGTCGCCTAGCCAGGCTGCCACGAGGGAGGCGGCCAGCCCGGCGAGCGCCCCGTTGACAAAAGCCCGCGCGAAGGGGTCAGTGACGGTCTTGTGCAGTCGCCAGCCGAGCCAGCTGATCTCAGCGACGAACCAGGCGAAGCACGCCATTCCCAGCAGACCAAACTGAAGCAGGATATCGACGTAATTGTTGTGTGAGTTGAACTTGACCGCGTAGCCCAGGATAGGAAACAGGGGCGAATACCACCAGTAATTCGACGGGCCGAGGCCCAGGAGCGGGCTGAGGGGAAAAGCCTGCGTGAGCAGGACATTGAGCGCGACATCCCTGGTCAGGAGGCTATAGCTCTCCTCCGACACAAGGGCCGAGGAGGCGCCTGGATCGAGCCAGAAGTAGGCAACTACCGTCGCAGTCAGGGTAAGGCCGGCCCGCCAGTCCTTCAACCACACGACGATGAGAACCGCAATCAAGGGCGGCAGCCAGCCGGAAACCCAGTCTCGACCCAACATCCAACCGACGCCCAGGGTAGCGAGGGTAAGGGCGAGCAGCGCCCAGCGCCAGGCACGACGCAGGCTGTCGTTAAACACGGCCTGGCTGAAGGCCAGGGCCACGAGCCAGACCCAGAACAGGCTGGCCGTCGCGCCGTTGGGCCGGCCCGGCCAGATTGGGGGGGTGGGGATTGACACTACCCGTGTGGCAATGTACATGGCGCCCACCGCCAGGAACAGCCACACGAGCCACCGCAACTGGCTGAGCTGCGTCAGGTAGTGCGCGGCAAGCAAGAACGCCGCTGCCGAGAGGGCGTAGATCGCCACGCTTCCCACCTGGCTCGGTAGGGGCGCGGTGAGGGCGAAGACGTGCCAGGGCTGCAACCCCGCAACCAGGGACACGAGAGTCGCGCCGAGCAGGACGAACAGCGGCCATACCGGGCGCGCGCGGACGAACATCTTGCGTCGCAGGCTGAAGATGTCGAGGAAGAGCAGCCCAGATAGCGCAGCCGTCAGCAGGATAGTGAGGGTGAGTTCGGTCTGGGTTCCCGTGCCCATCCCGAATGGGACACTCAGTCCCGCGCCCACTATCGCCAACAAGCCAAGCCACGGCCAGCGCACGAAGAGCGCGCCGCCGACCAGGGCGAATGGGGCGGCGACCAGCGTCCACGAAGGCCGCCGCCCCGCGTAGACGGCCAGCGCCAGCAGGGCGACGACGATGACCCACCGCTGCGCGCTTTCCCAATGGTGAGCGGGCCGAAGGCTCAAGATACGATCAAACACGGGCAACAGTCTCCGCGAGGGTGAGAAAGCGAGGTAGGACGGCTTCCCAGTTGTATTGTCGCTCGACGAGCCGATACGCTTCGTCTACCAGCCGGTCGCGCAAACCCGGCTCCCCGAACAGGCGCAGGACTGCCTGGGCGAAGTCCTCGGCGCTATCGGCGATGAGAAGGTGTCGGCCATGCTCGACAGCCAGCCCTTCAGCCCCTTTGGACGTGGCTATCACCGGCGTGCGTAGCGCCATCGCCTCTAGAATCTTGAGTCGTGTGCCGCCGCCCTCGCGCAGGGGCGCTAGCGCTACAGCCGAGCGCGCCACCAGTGGCCGGATGTCATCAACCAGGCCGGTCAGCGTCACGTTGTTGGCGGGTGGCAGTGGTCGATTGGCATGCTCGCCGGTAATCGTCAGGTGGACAGTGGGCGCCTGGGCCGTGATGAGCGGCAGAACGTGGCCCACAAACCACGTCATGGCCTCGTAGTTGGGTTGATAGGTGAATGATCCGGTATAGATGAGACTGGCAGGCTGCACAGGGAGAGCGTCCAGCCGATAGCGCGTCAGGTCAACGCAGTTGGGCACGACCTCCACCGCGTCGTAGCCGGGTACGAGTCGAGTTACCAGATCGTGCTCAGCCTGAGATACGACCGTACAGGCGCGGAACGCAGGCAGTAGCCGCCGCAGATAGCCCTGCAACTTGGTGATCGTCAGCGTCGCTCGCAGCCGGGACAGACCGGGCCTTGCCTGCCTGCGCCGCGCCTCGAAGACGCCGACCTCCAGCTCTTCGAAAATGGCGGGTATGCCACGGAAGACGGTCGCGTAGGCAGCGGTGCGCTGCTGAGAGGCGATGACCAGGTGGTAGCGGCGCTGGGCCAGTTCCTGACGAATTCGCGCGGCCATCGCCGGTACATACGTGTCCGCAATGGACCGGGGCGTGGGGCTTGCCAGGTTCAGCAGGGCGTGCGCGCTGCTGGGGTTGTAGGCGCGATACGGTACGACGTGCACGGCGCGGCAAACATCCTCCAGTCTGGGGATGTGATCCAGGTCGCGCTCATCGCCGAAGGTAATGAGTGACACCTCATGTTGGCGCGCTATGCCGTTGAGTAGCGCGCTTACCCGTAGCCGTGAGCCGTTGCTGGCCGGATAGGGGAACCAGCCCGACAGAAAGAGGATGTTCATACCTGGGTTGAGGGGTAGCAGACGGCGGCCACGTCCTGGCCCATCTTGCCGTCGTGCTGTCGCAGGAAGTCGCGCACGGCCAGCAGAGTGGCATCCCGCCGCTGCCGATACGCTTCCGACTGATAGCGCGGCTTGATGGTCCACGCGCCGACGGTACGCAGGGTACGGAGCAGGATATTGGCGACGGCCAGGGGGCGAGAGGCGGGCGGCGAGTTGGTCCAGAAGAAGCGCAAGGCGTTGCGGGTCATGTAGTAGGTGTTGGCCGGCGACCCCAGCCCAAAGGTCGCTGATATGCGGTGCCACATGACCGCCTCGGGCACGTACCAGATCTCGAAACCCTGGCGACGCGCCCTGACACACCATTCCACATCCTCGTAATTTAGATAGTAGCCCGAGTCCAGGCCGCCCACGGCCTCGATCAGGTGACGCCTGACCAGCACAGCGCAGCCGGTGATGAAGTCCACCATCTCAGGGGCGGCGGGCAGTGGATAGGCGGCGGCGGGACGAAACATCCCCCGGTTCTCCGTCACACCACGCTGCCAATCAATCCCACTGCCGGCGGCGAACAGGGTATTCGCCGGCTCGGCGCAGAACATGGTTGGACCCGCGATACCCAGGCGGGGGTGAGACTCGGCAAAGGTCACCAGCTGCGACAGCATGGCGGGCGCAACCAGGGTGTCATTGTTCAGGATGAGCACATAGTCCGCGCCCCGCGCCAGGGCATGCGCCAGGCCGCGATTGTTCCCCTCGGCGTAGCCCAGGTTCTCGCCCAGCGCCAGCACCTCGACACCGGGATAGGCGGCGCGGATGCGCGCCACTGAGTCGTCCGCCGAGCCGTTGTCGACGACCAGGACACTGTAGTTCGGGTAGTCCAGGTCTTCAACGGACGCGAGGCAGTCGAGGGTCAACTGCGCCTGGTTCCAGTTCAGGATGACAACTGCCACGCGGGGCGCGCGTTGCTCGTCTGGTAGGTCGTAGGTGGTCATGGTCTAGCTGACAACCGATGGTCGCCGTGCTGCCAGAAGAGACGGTGCGCCTGAAGCTGGCTGGGCGGCGGATGTCAGGCGGCAATAGATAGCCATCAGTTCGTCTATCTCGGCGTCCAGCAGCTTGGGTGGTCGCACTCCCTGGCGCAGCCGTGGCAGAAGCTCCGGGTCATCGAGCAGCCGCCGCATCTGCCGCGCCAGATCATCGGCGTCGCCAGGGCTGAACAGCAGGCCATCGACACCATCCTGGACCATCTCTGTCAGAGCGCCCTGGCGACTCACGATGACGGGTACGCCCGCCGCAAACGCCTCGCGGATGACCAGCGGAGAGTTCTCGTACCACACGGAGGGCACCACGAGCACATCCAGCCCGCGCAATACGCCGAGAATCTCATCGCGCTCGAATCGGCCGCGAAACTCGATGCGGGGGTTGTGCGCCGCTAGCGCGCGCAGCCGCGACAGGTAGGCGCTCTCATGCAGCGGGCCGTGGATCTGGAGAGTCGCCTGTTCCTGGCCCAGGGCCTGGAACGCTTCGATGAGAACGTGAGTCCCCTTGATGGGCGAGAGTGTGCCCATATAGCCGACCCGAAGTGTCGCCGAAAGGGCGGGCGCCAGCGCACCGTCAAAGGTAACGTGGGAACCGTGGCGAACGATCTGAATATGGCCGGGGGGGACGCCAGCTTCTTCGTGCTTTCGCTTCAGAAATTCTGATGGGGCAATCACGGCGTCGCACTGCGCCAGCATGTTGAGAAGATACGCTCGTCGCGCTTCGAGGTCGCCGACCATGCCACGCATGCCGCGCAGGCGGGTCACGGCATCCACCTGACTGGCCGCCTGGATGAGTCTGACCGTCGCTGCCTGCGGTAGCGCCCGCCGCGGCCACTGGTACGCCTTCGCCTCACCTAGCAGGCAGCGCTGACAATCGGCAGCCGTGACAGGGCCAGAGCAGACCGTGTTGTCCCAGCGCAGCAGGGTATGACGCGGGCAGATGAACCAGTAGTCATGAAGATGGAGCGCGATCGGGATGCCTAGCGACCTGGCTGAGCCTATTACCGAGGCGGACAGGGTGTAGCACGAGACGATGTGAACCAGATCGGGTTGCCACGCCGACATCAAGCGCCGGGTGTAGTCGGCCACCACCGGATTGTCGTACAGGTAATCCAGGGGGCGCGGGGCCAGGGTCCAGTTGAGGGCAATGCGCTCCACCGGGATGCCCTGGTACGTCTCTGTGACTACCCCGTTCCAGTAGCGCGGCCCCTCGCCCCAATGGGTTGCGCACAACACGCGCACCTCATGGCCGCGCGACGCCAGGACCCTGGCAATGGTATGGGTATAGACCTCGACCCCCGCCGTGGCCTCGGGGGGATAGAAATGGGAGACGAAGAGAACTTTCATCGCGCGCTACTCAACCATGTCTGCATCAGTGGCCACCGTTGCTTCCACGCGCCGCGCCCTCCAGGGCCAGAGCGCGCTCCAACACGGTCGGTGGGCCAGCCGGGTTGACCTGCCGCCGCCAACCACTCAGCGCCAGCGCCGCGAGGCGCGGATTCACTTCCGCAGCCTGGGCGACGAGGCGGGTCTTGGTATCGTTGGGCGCGAGGCGGCGCGCCGCCCGGAGCCAATCCGTGGCGAGCGACACGTGTCGACCGGCTAGAAGATAGGGAGCGGCCGTCAGCCGCATGAGTCGCGCTTGCTCGCTCGCGGGCAGCGCCCGGAACTGGTCGGACGAGAGGGCTTCCGCCTGTTCAACCGGCCTATCACCCAAATCGTGGAGCAGGAAATTGTAGAAGAAGGCAACCTTCTGAGTAGGTGCGACCTGAGCGAAGCGCGCAGATGCCAGCATCTTGTGTTTCACTCGAATCAAGTCCGTCGCCTTTTTCTCGTTAGCCATTGAGGCCGTCATGTTCGAGGCGTGGAGACGATAGTAGACGGTAAGGTCAGGCACAAAGTCGAAGTGGATATGCTCGGCCAGGCGCGCCCAGAAGTCCCAATCCTGACCCATGGCAATTCGCGGGTCGTAACGCATGTGGAGGGCTTCGATGCGGCTGCGGCGGAGCATGACCGCCGCGCCAGTGCCGAAGAAGCACGAGACCACCAGAGCATCGTAGATGTCACCCGTCGGATTGTTGGGCCGGTTCTCAGTGAAGCGCATCACCGGCTTGCCGGAGGCCGTGCAGTACCAGCCATCGCCGTAGACGGCCATGCACGCCAGATGCGCATCCAGATACTCAACCCGGCAACGCAGGCTATCAGGGGCGAGCCAGTCATCGGCATCGAGGGATGTGACGTACTCGCCGCGCGCCAGGTCCAGCCCGCGGTTCATTGCTGCCGACTGGCCCTGGTTGGTCTGGTACACGTAGCGGATGCGAGGGTCAACGTAGCCCTTGACGATGTCGGCTGTGTCATCTACCGAGCCGTCGTCAACGACAATCAACTCCCAGGCCTGGTAGCGCTGATCGAGGACGCTCTCGATGGCGCGCCGTATGTATTGCGCTCCGTTGTAGACAGGGGTGGAGATGGTGACTAGAGCAGCCATAGAGGTAGGTAGGCGCGCGCCATGATCGACCGAAACCCCTTGTTGAGGAGCCAGCGGGGTTGACTGCGGACGGCCAGGGGCGCGGCGGTCCGCACATCCCGCCAGTTCAGCCGCTGATACTCGCGAAAGACGTGCACGCCGCAGTACTGCCCCTTAGCGCGGCGGCGTAACTTGAGCAGGGGGCTTGCCCAGGCGGGCAGGTGGTCGAAGAAGTTGTCAATACACGCCAGAGCTTCGTGCAGCGGCGTGGCGACGTCGTATAGTTGCTCGGCGAGGTAGGCGATGGATGAGACCAGTTCCTCGTGGGGCGCGGCGAAGAAGTCGGGATCAAGGGCGCGGGCCGTGGTCAACAGCGACTGCGCCGTGTCAATCTCGTGGAGGGCGAAACAGTTCCAGGCGGTCCGCCAGTAAGCGTAGCCGAGCGCCTTGCCTCGAAGCTGGAGCAGCTCAGGGTCGTCGATGTGCGCGAAGCTCTTCTCCACAATCCGAATGAGAGGCTCATCGCCGCCGCGTGGGCGGAGACGGCGCGGCATGTAGCTGTCATGGTGACGATAGTAGGCCAGCGGCTCAGACACAGTGCCCATCGGGTAGCGGAGGCCGATGCGTATCCACAGATCCCAGTCCTCGGCGGGGACCGTTGCGGGGTCGAACAGGCCAACCGTATCCAGACACGCCGCGCGAACCATGACAGTGGCCGGGTTCACCATCCGATTGGCCACAAGAAGCGCCGCGAGAAACCCTCGCTGGGAGTCGGTATCCGGGGTATTGTGGCCGACCAGACCGAGAACAACCCCCGCCGCGTCGATGCTATAGGCGAAGGTGCGACTTAACCCCAGTCCAGGCTGCGCATCGAAATTGGCGAGTTGCTTCTCAAGATAGTCAGGCGCCCACAGGTCATCGGCATCGAGGAAGGCGACGAACTCGCCGCGAGCCTCGCGTAGCGCGCGATTCCGCGCCCGTGCGCGCTCCTGATTGAGCTGTAGAATGACCTGGATGCGCGGGTCGGCGCAGCGGGCCAGGGCTGCCAGACTGCCATCCGTAGAGCCATCATCCACGACGATGAGTTCCCAATCGGAGATAGTCTGTCGCAGCACACTGTCAACAGCAGCCTCGACATATTGCTCCTGATTGTAGCATGGCATCACGATACTGACTTTCGGCATCAAGACTCCGCAAGATGACAGGCGACTGTTAGCGGCGGCGGAAGAGAATCAAGGCGACCACACCACCCAGGAAGAGCAGGACTGGCACGATGGTCGAGGACATAATCCAGTCGCGTTCGCTCGCCTCCATAGGGGCCGCGCCGGATTGTGAAATGCGGGCGGGGCGGTACGGCGTCGGGGTTGGGCGAGGAGGCGCCTCGGCCGTTGCCGTCGGCAGAGGTGTAGGCGTCGGCGTAGGCGCCGGAGTTGGGCGGGGGTCTGTCCGCGACGCTTGCGGATTAACACCCCGCGCGTAGCCGATATCGTAGACATCCGGCCGGCCTCGAATCTCTACCGCGACGTGCAGCTCGTTGCCATTGGCGATGGTTGCCGTGGCGGCGTGGCCGCCATGCAGCATACCATCGTCAATCATGATGGGGGGACTGGCCCATTGGTCGCCGTCCAGGTACGAGTAGTACAAGGCCTCTGGAAATCGCAGCTTCATAATCCAGTAGGCTGTTCCCGCTGCCGGGTCAACAACCACGGCATCATAGTCGGCCGAGGCGTTCATATCGCCGAAGAGGCGGCGCGGTGGACCCCATGTTTCTCCCCCATCGAGCGATACTTGTTCGCAGCGGCCGGCCACCTCACCGCACACCCACATGTAACGGATGACATCGTTGCCCAGGGCGACAAGCTGGGGGAGTTGTGAGTTGATGATCTTGCCGTCCACCTCGGCCACCTTGAGTGGCGTTGTCCACGTCTTGCCATCATCCAGCGAGCGTGAGTAGTACACTGCCGTGCCCGTGAAGCTTGGTGGGTCCGCGTAATGCCACGCCAGATGCAGGCGGCCACGGCCATCCTGGGCCAGAATGGGGTAAGGCGCTACAGTATCGGAAGTGGCATCGAGATTGGTGATCTGAACAGGCTCCGACCAGGATTCACCGCCATCCCGTGAATCCCGGTAGTAAATGTTGCCATCCTTCTGCCCATCGCGGAGCATGAGGGTGTAGGCGATACGCAACTCACCATTGCCGCGCGCCAGAATCGTGGGCCGGGCAAGGATGTTGCCAGCCTCGATGAGAGAATCCTTCGTCCACGCGGCGGCGGATCCGGCCAGGTGCGAGGGCGCAGAGCTGAAGTGCAGGCCGTCGCCCGCCGTGTACAACAGATACAGGCGGCTCGTCTCATCCACGGCTACCACGGGGACATCGTTGCTTGAGCCGTCGAACAGGTCAATGGCTTCTGTCCAGTGGGTTCCGTCCCAACGACTGTAGTAGATGGTATTCGAGCGGCGCTGCGCCCCCTCCCTGGTGGCGGGGCCGTCATAGTCTTCCCCCCAGAACAGGTGGACGTAGCCGTAACGGTCACTGATCAGAGCCGGTCGGCCCGACATCGGCGCCGTGTGGGTCACATTCTCAGGCGGCGACCACACGAATGGTCCCGAGGGCGCGGCGAGGAGAATGCCATTGGAACGCGCGATAGCGAACCCTGTCAGGTTTAGCAGGACGAAACTCAGAATCAGCGCCGCTTTCAAGAGAACAGCCCGCATGCGAAACACTCCGGTCCTTTGTCTTGCGTTGAGGGCACAGCCTGGGCAGTCGGATGCTGCCTTCAATCAGGGTATGTCATGGGGTTCAGTGGCGGCTTCGAGCGTCACCTGGAAGTCAGTGACGACCACGCCATCGCTTTCTGGGCGCATGCCCAGGCCCTCGGGGCGGTAATCGACGACTTCCACTTCCAGGGCCTCTTCGCGGTAGTCCAGCACTGTGCCGCTGAAGGCAGCCTCGATGGGATCAGCCAGCCATAGCCCGATGTTATACGTGCCAGGCGTCAGGTAGAGCCTGTCGATGTCGAAGCGTACGGTGTTGCGGCCTGGCTCAAGCTGAATCGACTGGCCGAGCTTGATGGAATCGGCATTCACCAGCTTCGTGCCCGAGCGGCTGAAGAACACCACAGACACGCTGCCCACGGTGCGTGCCTTGTCCGACTCAATTGCCAGGCGGAAGGTCACCGGCCCGTTTGGGTATGGGCGGAAGCTGGTCGCCTCGTTAGGCGTGTGATACTGCAAGGCCACAAAGCGGGCTTCGCCTGTGCCACGAGTAGAGGGAACCGTGGAGATATCGATCCATTCGCCAGGTAGACCGCGCATGGTGGTCTGGGATAAATAGTGTCTCACGGCGTCGGCGGTCGGCCCGGCCAGGGCAACCGTCCCGCGGTCGAGCAGCAGGCAGCGACTGCACAGACGCTGGACAGCATCCATGTTGTGACTCACAAAGATGACCGTTCGACCGCGATGGGCAACGTCCAGCATCTTGCCCAGGCACTACAGTAGGAACTCGACAGCGCCGACGGCCAGCACCTCATCGACAACCAGAATCTCCGGCTCCAGGTGCGCTGCTACGGCGAAGGCGAGGCGCACATACATCCCGCTTGAGTAGCGCTTGACGGGTGTATCGAGGAAGCTCCCCAACTCGGAGAAGGCGACGATCTCGTCGAACTTGCGGTCGATCTCATCGCGCCGCATGCCCAGAATCGCGCCGTTCAGGTAGATATTCTCGCGCCCCGTTAGTTCGGGATGAAACCCCGTGCCAACTTCCAGCAGCGACCCCACGCGGCCGTGGATGACCGCTCGCCCTACCGTCGGCTCGGTGATGCGTGAGAGAACCTTCAGCAGCGTGCTCTTGCCCGCGCCGTTGCGGCCGATGACCCCAATGACCTCGCCGTGATTCACCTCGAACGAGATATCCTTCAAGGCCCAATGCGCATTGGCGGCGTCGCCCCTGGCGGCCTTACCCTGCCGTCCGATCCAGGTGCGCGGCCCGCGTAATCCGTGGGCGAGGGCGTCGCGCAGGGTGTCGTGCCGCGGCTGGGCCTGCCCAAGTCGATAGCGCTTACCGAGGTTTTCGGCGCGAATAGCGATGTTGCTCATGCGTCTACACCACGTCAGCGAAGGTTCGCTCGGTGGAGCGGAAGAAGACCAGCCCGCTGGCTACCACGGCGGCCAGCATCACCAGGGAGATGACGAATACCACAGGCGTTGCCTGGGCGATGGGCATGGTGGACCCCAAGAGTGACCAGCGAAAGCCTTCCACGACAGAAGTCATCGGATTGAGCGCGAGGATGAAGCGATACTGTTCGGGCACCAGGCTGGCGCTGTAGACGACAGGCGTCAGATACATCCACATCTGAAGCAGGAACGGCACCAGATAGCCCACATCGCGATAGCGAACATTGAGGGCCGAGAGCCACAACCCAAACCCGAGGGCTGTCAACATGGCGAGGAACAGGAAGAAGGGCAGCATCAGCACGGTCGGGGTGAGGGGCGTGCGATAATAGGCCATCAAGACTGCCAGCACCATCATGGACACGGCGAAATCGACCAGGCCCGCGACCACACCGCTCACGGGGATGATCAGGCGCGGGAAGTAGACCTTAGTGATGAGATTGGAACTCTGCACCAGGCTTTGGGACGCGCGCGTCAGCGAGCCGGTAAAGTAGTTCCAGGGACTCAGCGCCGCCAGCGCGAACAACGGGTAGGGGACATCGCCCGAAGGCACTTTCAGCAGGCCGCCGAACAGGAGGCTGAAGATAACGATACTGACCACGGGTTGCAGGACGATCCACAAGACGCCGAGCACCGTCTGCTTGTAGCGTACTTTGACATCGCGCCAGGCGAGGAAGTACAGCAGCTCCCGATACTCCCACACTTCGCCGAGGCGCAATGATCCCAGGCCATGAGAGGGTTCGATAATGGTCACGGCTCGGGGCGGATACTCGGCCGGCTGGGCCTCGGTAGGCGCGCTGGCTGCTCGGTCGGGCATCGCGCGCGGCTGATCAATCGTAACAGTCACATAGTCCTCGCTTGGCGCGTTGGGTTGGCAGGCGACAGCCCGTCCACGTCGGGCCGAGCTGTATCGAGAGGAGCGCCGTCTATGGGCAGGTCTGACCCAATCTGGCCGCCACGGCCATGATATCGGCAACGTCGATGTTGCCGTCACCTGTCACGTCGAAGGGTAGGTCGGCGGGCGCAGCCGGCCGGGCCGGCCAGCGCTGGGCCACCAGATGCACATCGGTTGAGTCCACCCGACCGTCGTGGTTCACGTCGCCGGTGAGGTTACACGGTGGCGGGGTCGGGGTTGGCGTCGCTGTCGGCACAGGGGTGGCCGTGGGCGGCGTGAGCGCGCCGGGCACGAGGGCGAAGGTCTTGAGCTGCTGTGCTGCGAGGCTATCCACCAGCGCGCCGCCCTGGAGGGGAGCGGCGCCGATGGCCGTCTCGATGTGCGACAACCGCCGCGCATCGGTCACGCCCAGCGGCGGTAGCGACAATCGGAAAGCGGCTGCCTGGGCTGAGACATTCCACAGCCGCGCCACCAGGCCCTGAGCGATGCCGTCGTCGGCTGGCTTCAGCGCCCATAGCAGGACGTTGGGATTGTCGACGGTCAGCAACGAGAACGAAGTCTCCGGATAGGCGCTCCCACCCGTCACCAGGCCGGTTACGAGGGGATTCTGGTGTTCCAGCGCGAAGCGCATCGCCGCCGCTGGATCGTAGCTATCGTGGGTCTGTAGGGCGAAGCGCTGCAGGAAGGAGCTATCGCCGCCCTGATTGGGCAACCCCGCGCCGCCGCCGCCGCCCACGCGGCCCCCAACCAGGGCTTGAATCTGCGGCGTCGTCACGTCGAGACTGTCCACCCGACTATCTCCCAGGCGCATAAAGCAGCAGTCGGCATTGGAGAGGGTGACGCCGACGTTGCCGTCACTCATGTCGGCGAAGTGGTTGAGCGTGAGCCAGTCGTAGCGGGCATTTCGAGTGGCATATTGACCGTCGGGCTGTAATCTGGCCCTGACGAGCGCGCCCACCTCCTCGTGATATACATCGGGGGTGTCCAGGTTGAAGCCAAACCCCCACGTGTAGGTATCCGCGAAGTTCTGCTGAATCTCGTTGCGCAACTCGATGCGGCGCAGGCCACGCAGCAGGCGAATCCGGGTCGCTCGACTTAGGGGGGCCGAGGCCTGGGCGAGCAGAGTGACAGATACTGGCCCACTGTGCTCGACCCGCAACTGGCCCGCGCCAGCGGCCAGGTCGTTCACGGCCCGCCCACCAACAGATCGGACGAACTCTCGATTGCCGCGTGTCTTGTCGATAAGGCTGGTGAGCGCGCCCCGGTCGGCCACTGTCAGTCGATAGAACTCGTTCTCCACGACCGCTCCCGATACCTGAGCGGCTGGGCTAAAGGGCGCGCCAGAGCCCGCCCGAATCTCGAACACCTTGTACCCCAGGGGAGGTACGTGGGTCGCCAGGATGCGCAGGACTTGCCGGCCGTCTACCGTCTCCAGCTCAGAGGGCGTCTCCTGCCCCGTCGCCAGGTCGATGACGCGAAGGCTGCTGGAGCCGGTGTAGGGCAGCTCGGCGACATCGGTGCGCGTCCAGGACAGGGGGTTGAAGGCGAAGAAGCGCTGGCCGCTACCTCGAATCAGCCCGCCGAGCGCGGTGGCGGCGTCGGTGGCCAGCGTGTTCACGTACCCCTCGATGTCGGCCAGTCTCGCACGCTGCCAGGCAATACGGTCTGTGA
>CAZJJF010000035.1:0-2833 GCA_964546245.1 uncultured Anaerolineales bacterium | reverse complement strand
GCCGAAGTTGTGTTCCCAGTAGAGGCCGAGGCTCATCCAGGCCTGGTCCCGCGCGGCGGCGCGGCCGGCCATGAATGCCGGGCTGACCACGCTGACGAGGCTGGAAAGGGCCTCTGCGCCGCGCAGCCGCTCTACGCTGCGCTTGACACGGGCTGAGACCTCAGCCAGCGAGGCGCAGTAGGTATCCCACTCGTTGCCGAAGCTCGCGCCATAGGCCGAAATCTGGCTGCCGTAACTGGCCTCGAAGTCGTTGAAGAAGTCAACCTGGTTCGAGACGATGACCGTCCGCGCCGCTGTTGTCTTCACCCTGGCGACCTGGACGAACTCATCGGTCAGCGTCTTGAAATCGTCCCATCCCTTGCCGAAGGCCCCCACTACCCGATAGGGATAGCGAGACAGGAAGCCGGCGTCCGTGTCGACGAAGTCGACCGTGCTGGCCGGGTTGCGGGCTTCCGCGTAGCCGCCGATGGACTCGTTCGATCCGAGCAACGAGTTCCACTTCATCAGCACCCGGCTGCCATCTGGCCCCGCGTGCCAGTAGATCTCGCGATCGCGGTTGCCCAGCTGGGATACCTGGGTATCGCAGGCGCATACCCCCTTCCAGCTATAGCGCGCGCCCGAACCCGCCCACAGCGCGCTCAGGCCGTAGGGCAGGGTCTGGTTCTCCATGCTGATGGCGATGGGCAGGCGAAGGTTGAAGCGCCGCTCGAGGCTGCCCGCGTAGTACATGCCGCGCAACACCGCCTCGGTCGGTGCGCCACCCAGGCAGATGACCAGCGCATTCAGCGGGACGCTGATGTGCCCATCGCGCACGCGGTTCATCAAGCGGTTGAAGCCGGCCGGCTTGGCGCGCTCGTAGGTCCACAGCCAGTAGCTGCCGTCGCAGTTCCAGCGGCTCTGGAACTCGGGGCGCTCGGAGGCCGTGGCGTCCGCCAGATCGAGGTAGTAGTCGAGCATCTCGACAAAGGCCTGGCGATACTCTGCGTCGCCGGCCGTCCACCACAGGTCCGTGTGATCGTCGGGCGCGAGGTAGATGCGCTTGGGGTCAGTGGCCCACAACGCCTTGACCGGATTGAAGGCGACGCCGCCCAGCGCGGTGGCCGCCGCCAGGGCAGCCCCGGCGCGCAGGAACTGGCGTCGCGAGACGAGGGACATAGTCTTCGGGACAGACACGTTATCTCACCTTCTCGCCAGGACACGACCGGGGTCAACGCAACTGATAGACACCACAACCGGCCGCGAGGCCTGGCCCCACCTGTACGGCATGGGCAGCCAGGTAGCTCATCAGCGCCGGACTCGACGCCAAGGGCTTGACCCAGTCAGGGTACAACGGGCCCAGCCTTCAGGCGATACAGGTAGCGCGGGAACCCGTGATCCCAACGCTTGGGCAGCACTCCTAACGAGCGAAACCGCTCGCCAAAGTCCGTGTCGAGCACGTAGGTCTCGTTGAGGAACTCTATCCACGGATAGGCTTCGACGGGGTAATTAGCAAGGATGAAAGCAGGGCCTGACGGGTGTAGCGCGGGGTCTAGCAGGCGGCGTGTCAGCGGACTGTTGCGCGTGTCGATGCCCGGCCCGCGAATCATGTCTTCCAGCGCCACCCAATGCGCGGCGGGCGAGAGGGTGTAGCCACTGGGCAGCTGCCCGATGGAGGGCGCGTATACCGGCCCATCCAGCCCTTCTAGCAGCGTGACCAATTCCTGATAGCGCTGAGGAGCCTCCGCCGAGACGACGAGCGGGCGCGGATCGTACAGCAGCAAGGTCAGCGTCGCGATCAGGACCAGCGTATCCAGGCCGTAGCGCGGCGCTTGCGGCAGTCGGCGCGCGAGATCGCTCAGGCCCAGCACACCCAGGAGAATGAACCAGGCCCCCATGGCGATGTAGACATTGTTGGACGAGCCGGGGTCGAGACTCCCCATGAGACCGCTCAGCAGGGCGGCGCCAAACTGCACGACCCAGATCGTGAGCCGCTGTCGTGGCTTGAGCAGGCTCCAGATGGCGTAGGCCCCCGCGACGAGCGCCAGCGGCAGATACGAGATCACGATGAATCGCAGATAGCGGCTGACCGCGGCGATATTTAGTTCAGTCCAGCCGCGCGGCGCTTGCCAGGTGAAGAAGTGGAAGGCCGGCCCGAACAGAACCGGCCCCGCGAGAAGATACAGCCCCGGGCCGAGCAGGGTGGCGACGCCCCAATAGGCCAGGGATCGCCAGCCCTCCAGCCACGTGAGATAGACCAGACCGCCCAGGAGGAAGAGCGCGCCGTGCTGCTTAAACCAGAACGATGCTACCAGAATGATGACGCCGGCCATGTTCCAGGCGCGCGAACGCCGCAGGCTGAGGAGATAGCTGCCGAGCAAGGCCGTGCAAAGCAGCCACGAATCGGAGTGCGCCGTATCCAGGTAGACATCCATCACGCGATACGCCGCGGCGAACAGGCCGAGAGACACAAAGCCCCACCACAGCGACCGCGTCGTCTTGAAGGCGATCCAGAACATCAGGAACGCGCTGCCCAGCGCCCCCAAGATCGCGACCAGGCGAGCGGTGGGAAGGCTTGCACCCAAGAGCCAGGTGAACGGCGCTGTCACCACGTAGAATAGGGGGTTGTAGGATAGGGGCACGTACTCCGGCGTGGGCTGCGGGTAGATGGGCTGGAACGTCGCGGCGCGCTGGATGTGCTGCAGCACGACGCTCTCCATCAGGTCCAGGTTCAAGGGAAAGCGCAGGTGGTTGGCGAACAGGAACAGCAACACGCCCATGTAGACGACCAGGATGGCGGCGACTGCGCCGCGCCCGATGCGTAACGCGCCGCCCGAACGGCGCAACCATAGCACTT
>CAZJJF010000034.1:0-16154 GCA_964546245.1 uncultured Anaerolineales bacterium | reverse complement strand
TGTCGAAGGTTCCCTGGCGGGTATTCCAGGTGTTCAGGAAGTGTGCGCTGATGACGCCGACGAGGCCGGCCAGAATCGCGCCCGACGTAAAGGCCAGCACCTTGGCGTAGGTGGGGTTGACGCCCATCGCGTCGGCGGCCAGTTCGTCCTCGCGGATGGCAATCATGGCTCGCCCCACCCGCGTCCGCTCCAGCCGGTACACAAACAGCATCGCCACCAGCAGCAGGGGCAGGGCGAGCCATACATACTCACCCGGACTGGCGAAAGGCTGCGGGATGCCAAAGATGCCCACCGCGCCGCCCGTGATCGCCAGGTTAAGGGCGACGACGCGCAGAATCTCGACGAAGGCGATGGTCGCCAGGGCCAGGTAGATGCCGCGCAGCCGCAGCGCCGGGATGCCAACGATCAGGGCCAGGGCGGCCGTCACGACCACTGCCAGCCCCATTTCCAGGAAGACGAGGGCCAGGGAATAACTGCCATCCGACGAAGGGTAGACTTTGGTCGAGATGACGGCGGCGATGTAGCCACCCACCGCATAGAAGCCGGGACTGGCGAGGGAGAGCTGGCCCGCCAGCAGGGGCAGGTACAGCGACAGGGCCAGCGTGGCGGCCAGCAGCATGGAGACGAACAGGAAGCCGTAGGTGTTGAAGAAGCCTTCCATGCCGCTAGACCTTCTGCACGACTGGACGGCCGAGCAGTCCCTGTGGCCTCAGCAGCAGCGTGATGAACAGGAGGCCGAAGGCGACGGCATCCTTGTAGGCGACATACTGCGCGGGAACGAAGGCCTCGGCGAGGCCGAGGATAAGCCCGCCCAAGACGGCGCCCGGTACGCTGCCCAGGCCACCCAGCACCATGACCGCCAGGCCCTTGAGGCCGAAGGAGATACCAAAGTAAGGGCCGGTGACACTGAAGCCGAGGCCAACTAACGTGCCTGCAATGCCAGCCAGGAAGCCACTGACAAAGAAGGTAAACATGATGAGCCGGTCGGTGCTGATACCCAACAGGCTGGCGGTCGTCGGGTCTTCCGCGACGGCCTGGAGGGCCTTGCCCACTCTGGTGCGATTGATCAATGCCCAGAGCAGGGCCACCATCAGCATCGAGACCAGGAAGATGATGATCTGGATGGTTCGGATGGGAATCGGCGTGTCGGCTGTCCCGAAGTTGACGGCGGCCGGCAACGCGCCCAGGGGATTCTGAAACGAGTAAATCTCCGCGCCAAAGAAATACTGAACCAGGTTGACGATCACGACGGCCACGCCGAGGCTGGACACCAGGGCCAGCAGCGGGTCGGCGCCCCGGTCGCGCAGCGGCTTGAAGAACAGCCGCTCGATCAGCACGCTGGTCAGCCCCGCCAGAATCGCGCTGACGAGCATGGCGACGATGAAGGGCAGGCTGAAGGGCAGGGCAGGCTGCCCGAAGAGGGACGTAAACACGCGGTTGAGCAGACCGTTGGGGTTGATGGCCGAGCCGGTCAGCAGGTAGGTGAAGTACGCGCCCAGGGTGAAGACGGCGGCGTGGGCGAAGTTGATGATGCGCAGGATGGAGAAGACGAGGGTATAGCCCAGGGCAAACAGGGCATAGACACTGCCGATGGCCAGGCCGTTGAGGATTTGCTGCGTAAGCTGGGTGAGTGTCATAGATGTTGAATGCTGGAAAGTGGAAGGTTGAAGGTTGACAGTCAGCCAGGTTGAAGGCTACAGCCTATGCCTGTAACCTTCAACCTTCTAACCTTCCAACGTTCAACTACTTCAGGAAGACGAAGCGGCCGCTGTTGCCGTCCGGGTCCATCTTGATCTGGGCCGTGTAGAACATTTGCTGGTTGATTTCGCCCGCCGGCGTGAAGCTAATCTTGCCGATGGGCGTGTCATACTGACCGGCCAGCGCCTGGGTGTTCAACGCCTTGCGCAGCGCGGCCAGGTCCATCCCATCCAGCTTCTGCTTCTTATCCACCTCGCGCAGCGCCTCGATGAAGACCTGGGCGGCGGTGAAGGCCTGCGCGCTGAACTGGGGCGGGTCCTTCTGCTGCTTGGCCTTGTAGGCGGCGCGGAAGGCGTCGTTGATGGGGCTGCTGTACTCAGGGCTGTAGGCCTGGGCGACGAAGACGCCGTCGCACTGGGCCTTGCACACCGGGAACAGGTTCGGCGTGTTCAGGCCGTTGCCGCCGACGATGGGGCCTTTGAAGCCTAGCTCGCGCAGCTGCTTGATCAGGTTGCCCGCGTCGGCGGCCAGACCCGAGATCACGATGATGTCCGGCTTGGCCGCCAGCAGATTCGTTACCTGGGTGGTGAAGTCCGTGTCAGTCGTCTGGTGCTGCTGAACCGTCGCCAGTTCCAGGCCCATATCCTTGAGGGTCTGCTGGAAGACCTCGGTCTCTGACTTGCTGAAGGCGTCGTTCTGGGCGAAGATGACGGCCGCGCGCTTGGCGTTGGGATTGGCAGCCAGGGCGGCCTTGATGGCGTTGGGCGCGACGGCGTTGACCGGCGCGGACACGCGGGAGATGAAGTCGCCAATCTCCGGGATGCCCTTCGCCGTGTTGGACGGGGCGATGACCGGCACGCCGGCCTTGTCGGCAATCGGGTCGGCGGCGAAGGCCTGCTGCGAGAGGGTGGGGCCGATGATACCGACGACCTTGTCGTTGTTCATCAAGTTCTGGAAGGCGTTGATTGCGCCTGCCTCGTCGCCGCTGGTATCCTGGAACACCATCTTGACGGGGCGGCCGTTGATACCGCCGCGCTCATTGAAGAAGGCTTCGGCGATCTGCGCGCCAAGCACCTGCTCCTGGCCGAACAGGGCCACGTTGCTGGTCTGGGCGACACCCACCCCAACCTTTACCGGCTCGCCTGACACGGCGGCGGCTTTGGGCGCGTCGGTCGCCTTCGCAGCCACAGCCGCTGCCACCGTGGGCGCGGCCTGCTGGACAGCGGCGGCTACCGTCGGGGCAGCCGCCTTCACCTCGGCGGCTACAGTGGGGGCGGCGGCCTTGACCGCAGCGGCCACCGTCGGAGCGACCTCGGCCACCTTCTGCGCGGCGGGCGCAGCCTGACCGCTACAGGCGCTAACCGCCACCGCCAGGACCGCGAACAGCGCGGCCCACAGAGTCCACTTGCGCATGCTTCTCCTCCTTGTGCGTTTCCTCATGGGTCGGGGACGAGCGGCAAGAGTGTGGGCGTGACGCGCTCCCCCAGGCGTCGAGGCTCGGGCATGGGGACAGGATAGCATAGCTAGCCCTGACAGGCAAGCCCACCTGCTCCCGCTGGATGGTCACATCCAGCGGCTATGGCTGTGAGTACGGCTATCCGCCGCGAGCATCGCCTTGTCGCTGCTCCCAGGCGGGCTGACACATAGGGCAGAAGTGGGTTCCGCGCTGGCCGAGGGTGATGCGCTCGATCAGCGTGCCACACGTCGGGCACGGCTGGCCGTGGCGGTGGAACACCCGCAAGGCGTCCTGGTTGGTTCCCTGGGTGTAGGCCCAATCGAGATTAGTGCCGCGATTGGCAATGCCCTGGGCCAGCACGGCGCGGATGGCAATGTACAGGCGAACCTGCTCGTCGGGCGTGAGGGTGTCAGCCGGGCGCAGGGGGTGCAGCCCGGCGCGGTGCAGCGCCTCATCGGCGTAGATGTTGCCGACGCCGGCCACGAAGGTCTGGTCCAGCAGCAGCGACTTGAGGCGGCCGCGCCGCCCCGCCAGCCGCGCCGCGAGCGCCTGGGGTGTGAAATCCTCGGCCAGTGGCTCCGGGCCGAGCGCACCTGTGATCTGGGCCGGGTCCGTCACCAGATACACCCGCCCGAACTTGCGCGGGTCGTGGAAGCGTAGCTCCTCGCCGTCGTCGAGATCGAAGACGACGCGGGCGTGGGGATCGGGCGGCGCCGCAACCGGAGCGACGACTAGCTCGCCGGTCATCTTGAGATGCACCAGCAGCGTATCGTCCGACAGAGTAAAGACGATGTATTTGCCGCGCCGCGCCACGTCCAGCACCGTCTGGCCGGCGATGCGCGGCCCCAGCAAGTCGGGGCCGGTCGGCGCGCTGCGCGGCCACAGCACCCGCGCGCCCAGGAAACGGCGGCCTATCAGCGGCCGCAAGCCGCGCGCGTAGGTTTCGACCTCCGGCAATTCAGGCATAACCCTGTGTCCTGTCTAGGTATTGACATCCGCGATAGCCTGCAAGGCGCGCTGGCGGTCGATCATACCCACCAGACGGCGCTCGTCATCCACTACCACCAGGCGCTTGACTCGCCGCTCGACCATTTGCTGAATCGCATCTAGGATGGACGCGCGGCGGTCGATGACATACACCCTGCGGTCCATCACCTCGCCCACGGTGAGATTCGTCGGCGCGGCGGGAGGCGCATCGCCGAGGCGCAGCGCGCTCCGCACTGAGGCCCACACGCGGCCGCGCGGCTGGGGCAAGGTGCGGGCCAGTAGCGAGCCATCGGTGATCAGCCCCTGAACACGGCCTGCCTCGTCCACCACCACCACCCGCCGTAGCGGGCTGGCGACAAGTTGGTCCAGCGCCGTGTCGATCGGCGTCGTGAGGCGGGCCGTGGGCACATCGGTGAGCATGACATCCTCGACCCGCAAGCCACTACCCAGTGGGGGCGGAGCCGCCGCTGTCTCCTGCGCCGCACGGGCCACGACGCGCAGCAGATCGAGGCGACTGACCATACCCACCAGACGCCCCTGCTGATCGACCACCGGCAGCCGCTTGATGTCCTGGTGAGCCATCACCTGGGCCGCGTCGATCAAGGGCGCATCGGTCCGCACAGTGAGGGGGTGGGGCGTCATAACATCGCGCGCTACGCGGCCGCTGTCAGCGAGCAGGCGCAGATGGTGGGCGGCTAGCTGGTCAGGCAACTCGCGTTGCAGGCTAAGCCGCACCTGCATCCCCGCCCTGGTCAGGAGATCCCCGCCTGTGACAATGCCTACAACGCGCCGCTCGCCGTCCAGAACAGGCACGGCCTTGACGTCTCGCTGGACTAGCAGCTGCGCCACCTCAGCCAGGGGCGTCTCGGGCGTCACCGTGGCAACATCCGTCGTCATCACGTCGGCAATACGGCGATCAGCCGGGAGTGGCGGGATGATATGTCGCTCCGCCCGCACCAGTTGGATATCCTCTACCGTCACCACCCCCTCGCCCACCATCGCCGCGATCGCATCCAGGGCGGCGTCGACGCGGGCGGCCGTATCGACGGCCTGGACGACAATCGGCAGGTCCGGCTCCACATCCACCAAACGCGCCGTGTGGATGCGGGAGTGGGCTCCGTAGCCCGCCACGCCCCGCGTGACCGTCGCCCCCGTGACACCCTGGGCGCGTAGCGCCTCCAGCACTGCCAGATAGAGCGGCTTGCCCTGCCATCGGTCGGACTCACCGAAGTAGGCGGTCAGGCGACGGCCGGGCTGTAAATCAGGCATAGCGTCCCTCCGTCTAGCCGAAGATCAGGCGCGCCGCGACAACGCCGACAACCGTGGCGAGCATGCCCAGCGCCATGCTGCCAACCAGATTGAGCAGCGCCGATGCCCAGCCGGCTGGCCCCCCCAGGGCAAAGCTCTCATAGGTCAACGACGAGAAGGTGGTGTATGACCCGCAAAAGCCAACGGCGATGAGGAAACGATAGTTGGGGTCTAGCACGAGGCGCTCGGTGGCGAGGGTCAGGAAAAACGCCAGGATGAACGCGCCGCTCAGATTGACGACGAGCGTTCCCCAGGGAAAGGTCGTTCCGACCCGGGCAGCCAGCCACGTCTGGACGAGATAGCGGCTGTTCGCGCCGATAATCGCACCCAGACTAATGAAGACGTACTTCTGCACCGTTCCCCCTGTCCGAGGTTCACCCGCTTGACGCCCGACCACGGCTGCCCATAATGATATACTTGAGGAGGCCCGTATGCCCGACGCCCCGAGCCAGCATACCAGCTATTTCGAGTTGCGCGACGCCTTCGGGCGCGGCGGCTGTCCGCTCTGCGGCCTGGCAGCGACCGCCGCCGGCCGCTACCTGGAGCGCCTGGTGGCCGACAGCGTGACCGACCCCGATACCCGCATCGACTTCGCCGCCGCCCACGGCCTGTGCAACCCCCACGCCTGGCAGCTAGTAGACGGGGGCAGCGCGAGCAGCATCGCCATCCTGTACCGCAGCCTGCTCAACGATGCCATGCGCGCCCTCGCAGCCGGCGAGGCGGCGCGGGGCGAAGGGTCGGGGCTGGGCTGGTTGTGGCGCGGACTGACAACCCAGGCCGCCGCGCCAGGCTCTGCCCGCGAGCTAAGCCCCAGTCGCACCTGCCCGGCCTGCCGCGCCCGCGACGAGCGGGCGGCGATGATGGCCGGCATCCTCCTCGACCACCTGGCGGACGCCGACCTGATCGACGCTTACCGCGTTTCCGACGGCCTATGCCTGCCCCACCTGCGCCTGGTCCTGGGGCGCGGGGCGAGCGCCGACACCCGCGCCCGGCTGGTCGCGCTCCAGATGGGGGTCTGGCAGCGACTCGACGGTGAGCTGGCGGAACTGATTCGCAAGTTCGACTATCGCTTCGCCCGCGAACCGGTCGGCGCGGAGGCCGACGCCTGGATGCGAGCCGTGGCCGCCCTGGCCGCCGCCCGCGGCTATGGCGTACCGCTACCGTTGTAGACCAAGGACGAAGGACCAACGACCAAGGGTTGTGTCATCATGGGAGTAGACTCCTTGGTCCTCGGTCGTTCGTCCTTGGTCCTTAGTCGCCCTACGGCCCCCCGCGCCGCACCAGCGGCAGGTACAGCATGGCCCGCACAGCGCGCCAGCCGAACAGGCCGCCTGTCAGGTCCACCGCCGCGACCGCCCCGTCACCGGCTGCCACCGCCTCCGGTCCGCCACCGCGCGCTGCCGCCTCACCGACAAGGGAGGGGTTCGCCGCGTCCGCCACATCCAGCCACAGCACACGCCTCGCTGTGTCCAGGACAAAAAGGCTATCGCCCGCCAGCGCCACATCCAGCGGCGGCGCGGCAGACTCGTAGCGCCCGGCGCGAGTCACAATCCCCGGCGGCGACACACGCAGCAGGTCCACGCCCGCGCCGTCCATTGCCGCTACCAGATTGCCCGCCACTGCCAACGCGCTATAGCGGACAGCATCGTAACCGCCGGCCGGGGTCGGCGCAGGCGCTCCTTCCGGCCAGCGCAGCGCGCGCAAGCCCCCCTCCCCGGCGACGTACACCGTGTCGCCGCTCGCCGCCAGGGCCAGCGCCGAGGCCAGGGGGACCGTGGCGGTCAGAGGCGCAGAAGTCAGGGTCGCGGCGTACAGATGGGCGCCATCGCTGGCGAAGGCACGCCCGCCCGCCGCCGCGACACTCGTCAGTAATCCCAGCGACAGCGTGTCGCGATAGGCGGGCCGCGCCGGGTCCGTCCGCTCATAGCGACTCAGTCCTTCATCGCCAATCAAGAACAGCGCGCCCTCAGTCACAGCGACGCCCCGGATGTCGGGCGCGGTATCGGGCGTGACCAGGTCGTGGCGATAGATAAGGCCAGGCGGCGCGCGCATGTCCACGACGGCCAGGCCCGTTGGCTGGGCGGCGAGGTAGGCAAAGCCGTCGGCCAGGGCGACATCATTGGTCAGGGTGAAGCCGGGTAGCGTCTCGACAATGCGCAGTCCAGGTGGGATGCTGCCCGCGTCCGACGCCAGGACGCGCAGCGCGTCGCCATCGGCGACATAGGTCCGCGCGGCGTCGACGGCGAGGCTAGATACGTTAGCGCGGCTGGGATCGGGGTACGGGCTGGGGCAACCGGCGCACACGGGTGATGGCTGCCCTCCCGGACTGACCGTGAACTCCTGCACGCCGGCCTGGTAGTGGCCGACTGTAACCACGTCGCCGCGCACAGCCAGCGAGTACAGGGTATAGTAACCCGTGGCGGGGTAGCGGCCCACCTCGGCGGGTTGGGCCGGGTCGGTCAGCGCCATGACCCGCAAGCCGCGGTTTGTCGCCAGGTACAGCCGGTCGCCCTGCACGACCAGGTCAGACACGACCGCATCACCCGGCGCCCTCGCGACAAGCTGCGGGGTTTCGGGCTGGCTGACATCGATGACGGTCAGAAAGGTATTGCCGGCTTGCGGGTCGAAGTATTGCGCCGCGACGTAGACGTAGGGCATACGCACCGCCACGGCCATGGCACGCGCGCCCACCAGCATGTGCCCCGTCTCGACCGTCGCCGCCGGCGTCGCCACATTGAAGACGCGCAGCCCCGCCAGGTCAGCGGCCACGTAGGCGTAGTCGCCACTGGCCGCCACGCCCCGCGCCTTGCCCGTCGTGCTTGCGCCGCCCAGGAGGCGCGGCCCCGGCGCATCGAGGCCGACGACCTGGAGGCCGCCCGCCCCGCCCGCGATGTAGGCGCGCTCGCCGTCCACGGCGATGTCCTGGGGAGCGGTCGGGAGTGGAACGCGCGCCAGGCGGGTCAGGGGCAAAGCCTGCGTGCCGAAGACGACCAGGGACGCCCCCTCCCCCGCCAGCAGGCGATCCGGCAGCGTCGCCACGGCAGCCAGCATGCCGCCCACCTGGCCGAGGGGGGCGAGGGTCGGCAGGCCTGGCGCGGCGGGCATGGCGGCGGCGAGCTGCGGCATGCCTGCCGTCAGCACAGCCAGCAGCGCGAAGGCGGCCAGGGCGAGACTCAATAAACCTGTCGCCCTGAGTGACCGACGCTTGTGGTACCACGCCGTTGCCTTCGGGCGATACGGTCGCCCGACGCGGTGCGGGGCTGAAGCCGCCGCGCTGAACAGGCAAAGCCCCGCTAGGGCTGGGGGCAGCCCAAAGGGCTTCGCTCGATCAGCGCTGAGGTTCAGCTCGGCGCAACGCGGGCGCAGGCAGCCGCCCCATGCCGCAATGGAAGGCCGACGCGGGGGCCGCGTCGGCCGGTCGGGTTGCGGCTGTGACTCGCCGGGGGTCAACGGTTGTCGGAGACCAGGCCGTTCTCTTTCTCGTCGCGACATTCGCACGACTCCTTGGTATCGCTGCCTTTGACCAGGCTACCGTCATATTCCTGGCTCGCGCCTTTGGCCGCCCAGCCAGAGAGGGTAAAGGGCAGCGCGCTATCGGCGGCCACCCACTCGCCGTTGACCTTGCGCGCCATGTGCAGATGGGTCCCCGTGGAGAAGCCGCCCTCGCAGGAGGGGTGGCCGATGCGGTCGCCCGCCTTGAGCTTCGTCCCCACCGCCACGCGGTCCTCACTGGCAATGTGCATGTACAGGACGTTCCAGCCGGTGGTCTCCTTGCCGTCGCCATCCAGGTCCACTACCACCTCGCCGTCATCGCTGCGAACGACAACGCCAGGCGCGGCGGCGGTGACCCAGTAGTCGGAGGCGTCCCAACAGCCGCCCATGTTCGCCTTGCCAGGAATGAAGTCCAGGGCCGCCCACGCGCTACCGCTGCCCCACGCGCCGTGAGGGCCGCCAGTGAAGAACCAGGTATCGCCGGCCGGCCACGGCAGCTTGAGTTCCGGCTGCCTGGCATCGGCGGGGATGAGGGGGTCAACGTTGCGCAGGTTTGGATCCCCGAACAGGCGGGTGTAGACGCGCATGAAGTCGCCATCCTTGGCGATGGCCGAGGCGAACTCACCCGGCGGCGTGATCTGCGCCAGGACATTGTGGATGGCGACCGTGCCTGGATTGAGACCCTTGCCGATGCGGCTCTTGCTGCCATCCTTCATCAGCAGCGTGGCCTTCTGGCGACCCTTCCAGCCGTAGTAGCCCTCATTGATCTGATTGGCCGCCCAACTCAGCTGGCGGTACAGGCGCGGCCGCGCTGCATCCACGCGACCGGCTGGGTAGGTGCGGTCTGGCTCGCCGGGCGAGGGGTTGCTCAGCCAGTTGCCGCCCACCTCGATGAGAGCCAGCAGGATGCGGGGCGAGACGCTCATCTTTGTCGCGACCAGCTGCACAATCTCCGGCCCCGTCAGTTCCTCACCCTCCACTGTTTCCTTGTAGGCCTTGAGATAGCCAGGCTGCGCCTGAGCGAAGGCCACCACGTCGAAATCTGCCGCGCTCGGCCCGTAGACCACCTCGCCATCCGGCAGAATCTTCTCGCCTGAGGCCACCACCTCGACTGCCTCTGGAATGCGCAACTCCTGGCCGATGCGCAGCTTGTTGGGGTCGGCGATGCCGTTGTACCTGGCCAGGTCGGCCATCGACATGCCGACCTTAGCGGCGATGCCACTGAGGGTATCGCCGGGCTTGACCGTGTAGGTCGTGTATGCCTGGCGTGGGGCTTCGGGGGTGGCCGTCGCGTTCTCCAGGCTTGCGCCCGCCGCGTCGGGGCGTGGGCTGTTCTGCCCCATGCGCGCCGTCGCCACCGGCGAAAGCGTTGCCTGGGACGAGGGCGCGCCGGTCGCCGCGCCCAGCGCCAGGCCGGTGGCTTGCGCGGGCGGCGCCGCCGCGCCGGGGGGCGTCGGCAGATTGTCGCGGCAGCCGCTGAGCATCAGCAGGAGGAGGAGGGCAAGGGCGAGGCGAGTCATAAGTCTAGGCGTGCTCCCGATGCGCCAGCGCGGCGCTGATGCGGTTGAGGCCCGCCCGGAGAGTGACGGGGTCGCTGCCGAAGCCGAGGCGAAGGGTTCCCTCGACGCCGAAGTGGGCGCCGGGCACCACCAGCACGCTCTGCTCGCGGCGCAGCCGCTCGGCCAGAGTCTCGGAGGGCAGCCCCGCGAGGCCAGGGCCGCCATAGCGCAGCGTGATGATGGCCCCGGCGGCGGGCGGCGTCCAGGTGAACATCCCGGCCTCAGCGGCCCATTGCGCCACGATGGGGTAGTTGGCGCGAATGATGCCGCGCGTGCGGGCGAGGATGTCCGGCCGCCGCGCCGGTTCCAGGGCGACCGTGGCAATGCGGTCGCTCAGGGCGCTGGGGGCGATGGAAGTGTAGTCGTGGTAGGCCCACAGACGGTCAGCCCAGTCCCTCGGAGCCACCACCCAGCCAATACGCAGCCCCGGTAGCCCATACGCCTTCGACAGGCCCGCCGTGACGAGCAGGCGGTCGTAGCTACCCCAGAAGGTCGTCGTCTCCACGTCGCTCTCGCGCTCCGCGCCGCGATAGATTTCGTCGGCGAGCAGCCATGCCCCCACGCGGTCGGCGGCCGCCACCAGCGCGGCGCGGTCGGCGTCGCTCAGCGCCACGCCCGTGGGGTTGTTCGGGTTGCAGACGGCAATGAGTCTCGTGCGCGGGCCTATCAGATCGTCGAGGGCCGCGCGGTCCAGGGCCCAGCCCCGCGCCTCCACCAAGGGTAGCGGGCGCACCGTCGCGCCGATAGTACGCACCAGGCCGTCGAGCTGCATGTAGTTGGGAGCCATGACGACGGCCTCATCGCCGGGCGAGAGGAGCGCCCACGTAGCGACGAAGTTGGCCTCCGAGCCGCCATTGGTCACCAGGACATTGTCCGCCGTCGCGCCGGGGTAGAGGGCGGCGATGGCGGCGCGCAGGCGGGGCGTGCCGTTGGTCTGGGGATAGCCGAGGGACACGGCGGCCAGATCGGCCAGTTCGTCGGCGGCGAGCGCCTCATCCAGGCGCAGGGGGTGAACGCCGCTCTCGCTCAGGTTCAGCTCGACCTGATTCTCCCATACCGACTGCCAACGTTCCAGGGCGAACGGCCAGAGTCGCACGGTGTCTCCTCGCCTACAGGTGGTCCAGGATGTGGCGGCGGGCAGCCTCGATCAGGTCACGTTCCTCGTCGTCGGTCGCGTCCTGGGTCAGGGCCGCGACAATGGCCTCAATCTCTTCGCGGGGACTGACGCGCTCACCCCCCGCCCCGACGGGTGTCTGCCGCCGCTGGGTCAGGTAGACCAGGCGCGTGTCGAGATGGAAGAAGAAGTTGCTCTCCGCGCCCAACGCGCGTAGCTCAGCCCAGCGCATGGCCCGGTAGCCGTCCATATCCAGCGGGCCTTCAAGGCGCAACTGATACAGCTGGTCGGGGTGGGCGCGGGCGTTGATGTGATTCCGCAGGGCGGCGGTGGCGTCTGGCGGCTGGTCGGTGGTCTTCAGGACGTCGCGCCGCATGGGTTGGGGGTGGGTATCGTGGTGACGTACAGCGATACCCTGCGGCCCCAGGGTGGCTTCGACGAAGCCGACCTCGACGGCTCGCTCCCCGAAGCTCATGCGCTCGGTCGGCCCCGAGTATACGACCTTCACATCCCCGATGTCCATCACCTTGCGTTCGTGGATGTGGCCGAGCAGTAGCAAGTCCACGCCGCGCAGGCTGGCAATGCGCGCCTTGCTAAGAATCGGTTCCGCCACGTCGCCCGGCAGCATCCCCTCTACGGCATAGTGGAGCATCAGCACGGCGAAGTCGGCGTCGGCGGGCGGCTCCAGGTCGGCAACGCCGTCCAGAGGGTCGGCGTCAGCTTCGACGCGCGGGTCGAAGGGCAGGCCGCCGATGGCGACGCGGATTCCGCCAATGTCGTGGCTGTACCACTCCACGGCCGTCACGCGGTCGAAGACGTGCGCCATGCCCGCCTCGGCGTACAGGCGCTGGGGCGTCGAGCCGTCGGTCCGTGACTTGGGCACATCATGATTGCCGCCAATCATGTGGATGGGAATACCCGCCGTGTTCAGCCGTCGCAGTTGTCGCGCCACGGCGATGAGATCCGCCGGGCGGGGGGTATACGTATCGAACAGGTCGCCGCCGTGCAGATACAGATCCGCGCCCCGGTCCAGGGCATACTCGACCGTCTCCGTCCAGGCGCGCCGTAGGCGCTCGCGGCGGCGCATGAGCTGGTCAGGCGTCATCAGCGCGTAGGATTTGCTGAGATGGTTGTCGGCGGTAAAAATGAGTCGAACCATGCGCCCCCCGACGGCTACGCCCCTGGCTTGGCGACAGCCGTCGCCTTGTGCTTGGCGGCGGCCTTCGGCTGCGGCGGCACGATCTCGTGGGCCAGGACGCTCTCCTCCAGCCTGGCGATCACCGCGTCGGTATATTCATCAGTCGAGGCCGTCCCGCCCAGGTCGCGCGTGACGTGCTTGTGCTCGAAGATAATGTCGAAGATAGCTTTCTCCAGGCGCGCCGCGATCTCCAGCTTGCCCAGGTGGCGCAGCATCATGACGCCCGACAGCATCACCGCCGTGGGGTTAGCGATGCCCTTGCCAGCGATGTCAGGCGCGCTGCCGTGGACGGCCTCGAACACGGCGGCCTTCTCACCGATATTGCCGCTAGGGGTCAGGCCCAGGCCGCCAACCAGCCCCGACGCCAGGTCGGAGATGATGTCACCATATAGGTTCTCCATCACCAGCACGTCGAAGGTCTCGGGGCGCATCACCAGGTGCATGGACATGGCGTCGACGATGACCTCATCGTAGGTGATGTCGGGATATTCCTTGGCGACGCGGCGCGAGCACTCTAGAAAGAGGCCATCGCTCAGCTTCATGATGTTGGCCTTGTGCACGGCCGTCACGCGGTGGCGATGCTCGCGCCGCGCCAGCTCGAAGGCGTAGCGAGCGATGCGGGTGGAGGCCTTCTCGGTGATGATCTTGAGGCTCTCTACGACACCGGGCACTACGACATGCTCGACACCCGAGTACAAACCCTCGGTATTCTCGCGCACCACGATGAGGTCGATGTTGTCGAAGCGGGTTACGACGCCGGGGATGCTATGCACGGGGCGCACGTTGGCGTACAGGTCCAATTCCTGGCGTAGCTGCACGTTGGCCGAGCGAAAGCCTTTGCCGATGGGTGTCGCGATGGGACCTTTGAGGGCCAGGTGATTACGCTCCACCGAGTAAATCGTCGATGGCGGCAGCACCGCGCCGTAGCGGTCCACTACGTCGCCGCCCGCCTCGTGGACATGCCATTCAATGTCGGCCCCGGCGGCGTCGATGACCCGCCGCGCGGCTTGTGTGACTTCTGGTCCAATTCCGTCGCCGGGAATGAGCGTCACCGGTGTCGCCATGCTGCCTCCTGCGGGGTAGAGTCAATGATCGGCGGCGGCCAGTCCCGCGGCCGGCTGAGGCATAGGATAATCGAATCAGGGGGAACGAGCAAGCGGGCCGTTTGTCACGTTTCGTTGGCGGGCGGCTCCGCCAGGATGGCCGGCGCGCCATTGACGATGGACACGGCGCGGTATGGGGGATGCTGCCAGGCGTGAATCACCAGCAACAGCCCCTCGTGAAGCTTCACCTCGGCGTCGGCGCCCAGCATGGCATTGCTGATCCCCAGGCTGGGTCCAAGCGTGAGGTTGGCGCGCTCAAGCGGGTACTCAAGGCCGAGGGTTGTCACACCACTGACCCTGGGCGTGACGGGGATGAGGGACACGGTATCCCCTGCCTCGCCTGCCAGATGCGCGTAGTGGCGGGCGATGAAAGCCTCCTCGGTATCAGTAACCAGGCGCATCGGTACAGCCTGGAAAGCGGGCAGTGTCAGCAACAGGATATTGCCGACAGTCTGATCCAGTCGGCCGCCTGTCGCGGCGAGGATGGTAACCCGCGTCGTACCGCGCCGGATAGCCTCTGTCAGGGCCAGTTCCATGTCGGTCTCGTTCTTGCGGGTCGGGAAGCGTAGCACCGTCACCTCGGCCGCGCGCAGCTCGGCCAGTAGTTCCGGCGTTAGCGAGTCCAGGTCCCCAACGACCACATCGGGAAACAAGCCCGCGGCCAACGCATGGGCAGCCCCGCCGTCGGCGGCGATGACGAGGTCAGCCTGGTTGGCATAATACTGAATCTGTTCCACGAGCGGCGCCGGGCCATTAGCCAGGATCAGGCAGTGCATGGCAGTCCATTCCTCGCCCGCTGCGGCCGCGCTGGCGAGCCTCATCCCTCCGGGTGAAGCAGCGCCAGATGGTCCATCGGCCCATGCGGTCCATGTCCCAGACGTAGGTCGGCCGACGCGGCAAGGACGGCCGTGAGGTACTCTTTGGCAGCGCGCACCGCTTCGTCCACCGCCAGATCGCGGGCCAGCAGGGCGGCGATGGCCGACGCAAGGGTGCAGCCGGTGCCGTGGTCGTTGCGCGTCGCGATGCGTGCGGCGGGGTAAAGCGTCACCCGCCGACCGTCAAACAACAAGTCAACGCTGTCAGCGGCAGTGAGGTGGCCACCCTTGACCACGACGTGCCGCGCCCCCAGGTCGTGGATGGCGCGCGCCGCCGCCTCCATGTCGCCCAGGGAATGCACCGGGAAGCCGACCAGGGTTTCCGCCTCGGGCAGGTTAGGTGTGATGACGTAGGCCAGGGGCACAATGTCGCGAATCAGGGCCTGGCGAGCGTCAGCGTGCAGCAGCGGATCGCCCCCCTTAGCCATCATCACCGGGTCCACCACCAATTGGCTCACATTATACTGGCGAAGCTTCGCCGCGACGACTTCAACAATCGGCGCGCTCGCCAGCATGCCTGTCTTGACGGCGTCCGCGCCCAGGTCGCTCAGCACAGCGTCGATCTGCTGGCCCACGAAGTCGGGCGGCAGTTCGATAACGCCGTGGACACCCTGAGTGTTCTGGGCTGTGATGGCCGTCAGCGCACTCATACCAAAGACACCCAGCGCCGCAAAAGTCTTCAAGTCCGCCTGGATACCCGCGCCGCCACCCGAATCCGAACCGGCGATTGTCAATACTCGTTTCATCCGCAGGTCTCCCTCGCTCCGAAAGTAAAAACGGGGCCGCCCAGGAAAAGGCTAACGTCCCCGCACAGCGTCAATCTCGCGGCGCAGCAGGCGCGCCGCGACCTCCGGCTCAGGCTGCGAGACGATGGCGGAGATGACCGCCACACCCGCCGCGCCGTGACGGATGCAGCCAGCGGCCCGCCCCGGCCCGATGCCGCCAATCGCAACGACCGGAACACGCACCACCGCCGCGACAGCAGCTAAGCCGGCCAGGCCGATGGGTGCGCCCGCGTCAGCCTTGCTGCCCGTCGCGTACACCGAACCGACGCCCACGTAGTCCGCGCCGGCGGCCTCAGCAGCGCGCGCCTCATCCGGCGTGGCCGCCGACACGCCCAGCAGAGCCGCGGGGCCTATCAGCCGTCGCGCCACGTCGGCGGGCATATCGTCCTGACCCACGTGGACCCCGTCGGCCTCAACGGCCAGGGCCACATCGAGGCGGTCGTTCACGATGAGCGCGACGCCGGCGTCGCGAGTCAGCGCGCGCAGGGCGCGGCCCAGCTCCACCATCGCCCGTGTCGTGCCCTCCTTCTGCCGAAGTTGCACGACGGTCGCCCCGCCCGCGATGGCCGCCCGCACCAC
>CAZJJF010000033.1:0-17005 GCA_964546245.1 uncultured Anaerolineales bacterium | reverse complement strand
GAGCCGCCGCCAGCGCGCTGGCGTCGCCCGGCGGGACCAGATAGCCCGTGGCGCCGGGCGTGATGGCGGCGGGCACACCGCCGACGCGACTCGCCACGACGGGCAGGCCAGCCGCCAGCGCCTCGAGGATGCTCACGGGGAACGCCTCGTGGCACAGGCTGGGCATGACGAACACGTCACCGGCGGCCAACACCTCGGGTAGATCGGCGTGGGGCACAAAGCCCAGGAAGGTCGCCGCGTCCCCCAGGCCCAGGTCGGTAGTGCGCCGCCGTAGCCGCTCGGCGTGGCCGCCGTCGCCCGCGATGACCAGCCGTGCCTGGGGCGCTGCGCTGCGCACCTGGACCAGGGCATCGAGGGCTACCTGCACTCCCTTCTCCGCTTCCAACCGCGTCGCGGCAACCATGACCGGCGCGGTCGTGGGCAAGCCGAGGCGCGCCCGCGCCGCCGCCCGCCGCGCCGGGTTGGGCCGGAAGGCATCGATATCGACGCCGTTGGGGATGACCGTCAGCCGCTCGGCGGGGAAGCCTATCTCGCGGCGGTTCTCGTCGCCCACCGACGCGCTCGGCGCGATCCAATGGCTAACGCTGGGGGCGGCCTGCCGCCACATGCTCAGCAGGCGCGGCAGCCGCCAGCCGAGGCGCAGGAGGCGGTAGACGCCGCGCGGCGAGCGCGCGCCCCGCCAGGCCGTGATAATCTCGCCCCGGCTCGAGCCGTGGAATATGACGACGCTCGGCAGGGCCAGGTCGCGACGCGCCTGGGCCAGATAGCCCAAACCGCCCGCACTCTGACTGAGAATGAGGTCATAGGGGGTATAGATGTGGCGTTGGGCCAGCAGGCGGTAACTGTTGCGCCACCAGCTCGACTGATAGCGTCGCCAGGTGGAGCCAGGGACATATAGAATCTCGACGCCATCCACCATCTCGACGCGCTCGCCGCCGGGGTGGGCCGTGGTCACGACCGTGACGGTGTGACCCAGGTCGACCAGGCCCCGCGCCAGCGTATCCGACTGGCGCTCCATGCCGCCGCGAATGCCGTGGGCCAGGGTGATGCGCAGGGGCATCCAGATGCGCACGGTCAGCCCTCCACCTGGGCGCGCCGTGCCCGCCGCCGCCGCGCGACGCTATCCGACACGCGGTTGACCCAGGCGTAGCGGGGGGCGAGGCGCAGGAACGTGGCAAGGTAGGCGAAACGGGCGACGGTTGGCAGTGGCGACCCAAAGGCCGCCGCACGGCGCAGATAGGCGCGAGCTTGTGCCCAATCCCCGCGCTGACTATAGCGAAGCGCGGCGTCCACGTAGAGATTGCGATAGGCGAGGGAACGTATCGCACGGGCCTCGGCGGGCAGGTCCGGCTGGGCGAAGGTCTTGTCCAGGATATAGGTGCGCGCTCCGACCAGGCGATCCAGGGTCTGATGCTGGGCGTTGGTCATGCGCCCTGGGTGAACGCGGAAGTCGGCCAGCGTGGCATCGACGAAAACGAACGGCCCGCGCCGCGCCAGCCGCAGCCAGAGATCCCAATCTTCGGCGTAGTCGGCGCGGGGATCGAATCCACCCACGGCGAGCAGGTCGGCGCGCCGCACCAGGGCCGCAATGATGGACAGAAAATCGCCGTACAGCAGGCTGCGCAGGGTGTGGCCGGGGAACGGCTCCGCGTTGCCGACGACACGCGGCATAAGCCTCCCCTCGGTGTCCATCGCCTGGGAGCGGCCATAGACTACCACGGCATCGGGGCGCGCGTCGGCGACTGCCACCAGACGCGCCAGGCACTCAGGTCGCTGGCGATCATCGGAGTCGAGCATGATAACGTAGCTACCCCGCGCCACTCCCAGCCCGGCGTTGCGCGCCGCGCTAAGGCCCTGGTTGCCCTGGCGCAGAACGTGGAGGCGCGGGTCGCCGTAGCGCGCCAGAACGGCCCCCGTGTCGTCGGTGGAGCCGTCGTCGACGATGACCAGCTCCCAGTCGGCGAAGGTCTGGGCCAGCACACTGGCGATTGCCTCGCCCACCAGATCGGCGCGGTTGTACGTCGCCAGGATGACGCTCACACGTGGCGCGCGGCCCTCGTCGTGACTCATCACGAGGCTCGCCCGCCGCTCAGGCTGATGTCGCGCACGCGCGCCGTTACCATGTCCAGCGCGACCTGATTGTGGCCGCCTTCGGGGATGATGACGTCGGCGTAGCGTTTGCTTGGCTCGACGAACTCCAGATGCATGGGGCGCACCGTGGTCAGGTACTGCTCCACGACCGAGCCGAGGGAGCGGCCCCGCTCGCTGGTGTCGCGCAGCAGGCGGCGGATGAAGCGCAGGTCAGCGTCCGCGTCCACGAAGACCTTGATGTCCAGCAGGTCCCGCACGCTTCTCTCAGCCAGGATGAGAATGCCCTCGACCAGGATGACCGGCCGCGGCTCGATGACGTGGCGTGTTGGTCGGCGCGTGTCCGTGGCGAAGTCATACTCCGGCACCAAGACTGGCCGCCCGGCTTGAAGCTCGCGAATGTGCTCCACGAGTAACTCGGTTTCCAGAAGATCGGGGTGGTCGAAGTTGACGCGCCGCCGCTCCTCCACGGGCAGATGGCTCAGGTCGCGGTAGTAGGCGTCCTGTTCCAGATGCGCAATCTGGTCTCGCCCGACACGTTCCAGGATGGCCCGCGCGACGGTCGTCTTGCCTGAGCCGGTCCCGCCCGCAACACCGATGGTGACGGGTTTCGTCATGAGCCGCCCGCTCCCAGCTGCTTCAGCAGGTCCTGGATGGGAGCCTGCCCATTGGGTGACGCCAGGGTGAGGGCGATGCGGAGCTGGGCAATGGCGTCCGCGCTTCGCCCGCTGGCTGCGTAGGCGCGGGCAAGATCGGTACGCATTTCGGCGGCGAGGCTGCGGGTCACTTCCTGGTCCGTCGGCGTGCCTTCGGGTAGTAGCAGGGCAATGGCCCGCTCCAGCAAGGGAATCGCCTCCGCCGGCGCACCCAGTTCCAGCTTGAGGCGGCCCCAGCGTCGCAGCGCGTGTGGGTCGAAGGGGGCGAGAGCGGCGGCGGCGCGGTAGTGGGCCTCGGCGTCGGACTGCATGCGCAGCTTCGTCTCGGCCGGTCCCTTCTCAGCCCAGTACTGCTCGGCCGCGCCGAGATTCACCAGGTACTCAGGGTTGTCCGGGCTGAGGCGGCTGGCCTCTTGCAGCACGTTGCGCGCCTTGTCGAAGGCGGCCTGCCGCGTTGTGGCGTCAGTCGCCGTCTGCGCCTGAGCCAGGTAGGCCTGGGCGACGTTGGGGCGGATGAAGTCCTGGGCGGGTGCGAGGCGTAACGCCTCTTCATAGGCAACTACCGCCTGGTCCCAACGGCCAATTTGCCCGTAGAGCTGGCCCAGGCGCACGTAGCTATCGGCATAGATCGGCTGGAGGGACAGGAACCAGATGCCCGCGACGGCAACCAGGCCCAGCGCGCCCACCGTCGCCAGCGCACTTGTAGGCGCGTCGTGCGCCTCGGCCGCCGTGTCCCGCGCGGCAAGCCAGGCGAACGCCGCCAGCCAGGCCAGGAGAAGCGCGACGAACAGGGTGAAGACGACCGGCCCGGCGGCAGCCACGGTCAGGGCGATGGGCAGATGCAGGATGAGGTAGATAACGCTGGTGGTCACGGCGACTGCGAGAAACGTGCTTGCCGATGCAACCAGGGCCGCGCCAACCACCAGCACCCCGACCGCGAGCAGCAGGAGGACCACAAAGGCCGGGGCAAGGCTGATGCCGCGCTCGATGAGGCCGTAGATCAATGTGGCGATGGCCAGGCCGCCTACCAATCCCAGGAGCAGCGAGGCGTCTGGTCCCGACGACACCGGTCTGCTGTTGCTGGCAACCTGGCGCGCGCCGCGCGCCGCGCGCCCGCGCTTGCTGCCCTTCTCACTGACCACCGGTGTGGGCGTCGCCGCCGCGACCACCGGACTGGACGCCGCGACCTTCAGCCTTGTCACGCCAACGGCCACCAGCGCCCCTGCCAGCGCCCAAAACAAGGTCTGAGTCGCGGTGACAGGGATGCCGACCTGAATCTCGACCAGGTGAGTGACCAGCGCGCCGAGCAGCATAGGGATGATCGCCCGTGGGGCGTCACCCTCAGCGATGGGTTCGGCTCGGCGTAGACCGCGCCATAGCAGCCACACCCCCAGGCCGACGACCAGCCCCAGGCCGAGGCCAACCCCCGCGAAACGTAACGAACCGCTGGTCAGGAGTGGCGTCAATCCGCCGAGGGCCGCGCCGAGGGCCAGGGCGGCCATGAGCGACCAACGCTGCCCCCGCGTTGTCGCCAGCCCCAGCCAGGCGCACGCCGCGTAGAGCAACCCGCCTACCAGCGCCAGCCATGCCCCCAGCCCCAACACGCCCGTCGTTGCCAGTCGGTCGAGGATTTCATTGTGGGAGCGGTCGTGGGTTCCTGTGAGTGGGTTTTCGACGGCGCGCAGGCCAGGCTGAAAGTAGGGGTAGTAGGCCAGATAGAGGGCCTCCGGCCCGACACCCAGCGCCAGCCGCCCGTCCTCGCTCTTGATGAGATTGCTCATGCCCTCCCACACCATGATACGAACCGCGTTGCTATTCACTGTGGGATCGGTCAGCCGACCGAGGCGGCCCACTACGGGCACATTGCTGAGGCCCCCGCCCGCCACGTTGAGCAAGGCCAGACTCAGCATGCCCACCACCGCCAGCCCGGCGATGGCGCCCACCAGCCCCCGGTTGCCGCGCCACGCCGCGTGCGCCAACGCCCACACAGCGAGGCCCGCCGCCAGGCCGAGGGTCGCGCCGCGACTGTCGCTAAACAGCAGTGCCAGAAACTGGCAGGCCAGCGCTACTGCGTAGGCGGCCAGTGCGGCCGGCCGGCCCTCGCGGCGGGCCGTCAGCAAGCTGTGCAGGGTGACGAGCATGGCGAGAACGAGATAGCCTGCCAGGAAGGTCGCATTACCCTGGGTGCCGATCACGCGCACCGTGGTTTCGTCGCCATAGCCACCCCAGGGCACGGGATCGAGGCCGAAGCGCTGCAACACGCCGTAGACACCCACGACCAGGCCGACGAGAACGACAGTGTCCAGCAGACGGCGTAGCTGGTCGAGGGTGCGCAAGCGCGCCGCCGCGAGCAGAAACAACGCGAGATAGGACAGCAGGGTGACGACGCCCTGGTCGCGGTTGTACGAGCCGAGGAGGCTGATACGCGGGTTCAGGCCGGTCAGCGCGCTGACCATCAGGGCCAGGCTGAGGGCCAGGCCGCTGCCGAGCAGCCAGCCAGCCGGCGAGCGCCAGTTAAAGTGGGGACGCCCTGCGGGTCGGGGCTGCACCAGCAGCCAGCCGGCCCACGCGGCCAGCGCGACCAGGACGATGGCGCGCAGCAGGGCGGCCTTGTCCGGCTCGAAGGTGCGGGCAGTCAGCAGGTTGAAGAAGAGGGGGGTGACGACCAGGGCGGCCAGCCAGCCGCCCTCGACAAGGCGGTCGAGGAACGAGGGAAGGCGCGTGCGCATCGAAGCTAAGGACCTCACGAGGAAGACGACGGGGCAGGCGCGTTCCGTCTGCCCCAGACACAACAACCTATTATACCACGACGCCGGCCCAGCCGCGAAAGATGCGCCGCTGCCGCTACGTGTCCTTGACGGCGACAATCTCTAGCAAGCCGGCAAAACGGTTGACGCCGGGGATAGCCGATAAGCGCCGGTCGAGGCTGATGTTGCCGCTGGCGAGCTGTTGGTAGGCGGCGCGTACGCTATCTGGCAGGCCCGACAGGTGCTTGGGCAGCATATTGGAGCGACGCGCTGTCTCGATGCGAAAGCCTGTGCTCTTGAGCAGGTCGCGCACGTCTTGCAGGGTGAAGCGGCGGCGGTGGGTGTCGCCCATGCGCAGGGTCTCGCGGGCCAGCTCTGGCCACGACCAGCGTTGGGGTAGATTGTAGATGAACAAATAGCCGTCCGGCCGCAGCACGCGGGCAAGCTCGGCCAGCGACGCCGCCGGGTAAGGGACGTGTTCCAGCACGCCACACGACAGCGCGGCGTCGAAGGCGGCGTCGGGGTAGGGCAGCGCGATGGGGGCTGTCCCATACTCGATGGCGATCTCAGGAAAGAGCGGCTCGGCCGTCTTGCGCTGCGCGCGCTCCAGGTCATAGGCGGTCACATCCAGGTCGCGCCGCTGGAGCAGGAAGGACATCTGTCCCTGGCCCGCGCCCCAGTCGAGGACGCGCGCGCCCGGCGGCAGCGTCGCCGCGATTTCGTCCGCCATGCGGATGTAGTTGAGCAGCGCGCTGTCCGCCGACAGATAGTAGTGCGGGTCGTGCGTGCGCCGCAGCTGCTCTAGTTCGTCGTCGGCCCCAGTTCCGGGATCGTTGGTCATGATTGGCAACCTGTCCTTGCTCCAATGATCATGAGATCTCCGCTCCACACCCTACGCTCCACGCTCCACGCCATCTTCTCGCTCTGCCGTTGGCAGCGTGCCCAGCGGCGCGCCGCGTAAGGCTGACCGCAGCGCCGCGTGGTCGCTCCACGGGTACTCGACCGCGCCGAAGCACATGCTCTGCTCGTGGCCCTTGCCGCAGGCCAGGACGATGTCGCCCCTCCGCGCCAGTTGCGTCGCGGCGTAGATGGCCGCGCCTCGGTCAGGCACGCGGAACAGGTCAACGCCCTCCCGCTTGCCCTGGGCCGCTGCCGCCGCGACGCTTTCGGCGATGATGCCATCCAGGTCTTCGGTGCGCGGATCCTCGGCGGTCACGATCACCACATCGGCCAGCCGCCCAGCCACCTCCCCCATCATACGCCGCTTGGCGCGGTCACGCAATCCCGCCGACCCGAACACGACGATAACGCGCCCATCGGCCATGGCGTGCCCTGCCCGCAAGGCCTGTTCCAGGGCGTTGGGGGTGTGGGCGAAGTCTACCACGGCCAGGAAGTCCTGCCCCTCATCGACCGGATCCATGCGGCCCAGCACACCCCGCACGGCCGCGACCCCCGCTTGCATGGCGGCCGGCGGCACGTCAAAGGCGACGCCGACGCTGAGCGCGGCCAGGATATTGTGCACGTTGTAGATGCCGAGCAGCGGCGAGGCGACCTCGAAGCTTGCGTTGGGCGTGTGGGCCATGAAGCGCAGGCCGCCGGGTGTCGCGCGTACATTGGTGGCAGACACATCGGGCGGCGCGCCGGCCGGGACGCCGTCGGTGGGGACGCTATAAACGATGCGGCGCGCCGCCCAGATGGGCGACAGGTAGGCGAACGAGGCATCGTCGGCATTCAGCACGGCCGTCTTGGCCAGGCCCGGCCGCGAAGTTCCCTCGGCCAGCTTGCGGAACAGGGTCGCCTTCGCCTGCTGGTAGGCCGCCAGCGAACCGTGGAAGTCCAGGTGCTCGTGTGTGACGTTGGTGACGACGGCTACGTCGAAGTCGATGGCGTCGACGCGGCGCTGCGCCAGGCCGTGGGAGGTGGTCTCCAGAACCACGATGTCCATGTCGGCCTCGACCATGCGCGCCAGGTAACGCTGCACGTCGGGCGCGTCGGGCGTCGTGGTGTGAAAGCCGGTATCCAGCTCGACATCGCCGACCATCGCGCTGACCGTCGTCACCGCGCCTACCTTCAGCCCCGCTGCCTTGAGCACGCCATAGGTCAGCAGGCTGGTGGTGGTCTTGCCGTCGGTGCCGGTGACGCCGATGACGGTCAGCCGTCGGCCGGGATAGTCGTAGAAGGCAGCGGCGAGGGGGGCTTGCGCGCTGCGCCCGTCGGCCACCTGGACATAGGCCACGTCGTCGGGCAACCAGCCACGGGCGAGAAGCTCGTCCGGCGCCGCCTCACCGATCACCGCCGCCGCGCCACGGGCGACAGCCTGGGGGATGAATGCATGGCCGTCGCGCGCCGTGCCGCGCACCGTCATGAAGACATCGCCGGGCTGGGTCTGGTCGGCGTACAGGCTGATGCCGCTGACGAGCGCGCTCAAGTCGCCGCGCGTGGCAAGGGGAGCAAGGTCAGCGATGAGGGTGGCGAGGGGCTGGCTGGGCATGGGGCGAGCAGGCTGCTGTGACCCTCAAGATCGCTGGGAGCTTGAGGGTTTGCTGGCCTTTGACGCGGCCTTCTCAAGATTCTCGGTGACGCGAAACTGAACCATGCGGCCAATCAGGTCCAGCGGCAGGGGCTGCCCGATGGGGAACTGGACAGCGCCTTTTGAGCTGTCGTACTCGGATAACTCAGCCTTGAAAGCCTCAATCCCGCTGGGCGTTGGGTAGAACCCGATGTGGTTCTTGTGCGCCGCGAAATGGACCAGGTTCCCCTTCAGGAAGAAGGTGGGCATCTGGTAGCTGATGCGCTCTTCGGCGTCAGGCGCGGCGGCCTTGATGGTCGCGCGCATCGATTCGAGGAGCGCCTGAATATTGTCAGGGAAGGCGGCAATATACTCGTCAATGAACCGGTAGCCGCCTTTGGCGGATTGCATGTACCTTCTCTCTGCCTGCCCGCGCCTAGCGCACCGCCTGAGGTAGGCCAGGGCCGACGCCAAACATCTGAATCGACTGATTGGCGAACTCGATGAACGGTGCGGGGTACAGACCGATGACGAGCACCATAACCAGGCACACCACCAGCGATGCCATCATCGTCCTGGGCAGCCGAATCGGCGTCGCATCGAGGGGCGGCGCGAGCCACATCTGCTTCAGCAGCATGAAGTAGTAGACCACCGAGATGACCCCGTTGACCGCGCCCACCAATGCCAGGAACAGCAGCCCCTGACTCAGCGCGGCGCCGAAAACCCAGAATTTGCCGATGAAGCCCGCTGTGGGCGGGATGCCGACCAGGGACAGGAAGAAGATGGTCATGGCGACGGTCAGGAACGGCGCGCGCTTAATGAGGCCCGCGTAGCCTTCGATGTGCTCGGCGCCGGTCAGGTGGTCAACGGCAATGATGCCTGTGAACAGACCGAGATTGGTGAACAGGTAGGCGAGGATGTAGATCAGCACGCCCGCCGTACCATCGATGGACGACCCCAGGCTCGCCGTCTGCGCCAGCGCGCTGCCGGTCGCTTGCGCTGGGTCGACCGCCCCGCCGGCGCGGGCAATATTGACCAGGGAGATGGCGGCCACACCAATCGCCATGTAGCCCGCCTGGGCAATGCTGGAGTAGGCCATCAGGCGCTTGACGTTGCTCTGGCTGAGGGCGATCAGGTTGCCGACGGTCATGGTGACGATGGCGATGCCGAGGGCCAGGGCCGCCCAACTGGGGATGAACTCCGGCATGCCGACCACCATCACCCGCAACAGCATCGCCAGGCCTGCCGCCTTCGGCCCCACCGACAGGAAGGCCGTGACAGGCACCGGCGCGCCTTCATAGGCGTCCGGCGACCATTGATGGAAGGGGACCAGGGCGATCTTGAAGCCAAAGCCTGCGATGAGGAACACAATAGCCGGCAGGATCAGGCTCAGCCCATTGCCGCTTTCAAGCGTCGCCGGGTTGACCAGCGCGTCTGCCATCGTGTAGAGGTTGGTCGTGCCCGTCAATCCGAAGAGCAGCGACGCGCCGAAAAAGGTGATGGCGGTCGTGACCGAGCCGAAAAGGAAATACTTGACTGCGCCTTCGTTGGATTTGGCGTTGCCGCGCAGATAGCCGGTCAGAATGTAGGAGGTGATGCTCAAGAACTCTAGCGCCAGGATGACCATCACCATGTCGGTCGAGCCGGCCATGAGAATCATCGCCAGCGTCGAGAACAGCATCAGGGCAAAAAACTCGCCGCGAAATGCTGTGCGATGGCGGATGAAGTCCATCGACATCAGGATGATGAGGCCTGTGGTGAGGATGGAGGTGATACGGAAGAAGGACGTGAAGCCGTCGACGGCGTACATCCCCGGCGAGGTCAAGGCGGGCGTCTCGCGGAACAGGGCGAAGTTGGTTCCCCATTGCAGGATAGCTACCACCAGGGCGGCGGCCAGGATGGCCATCGATACCCAGCCCAGGCGCGCCTCACCCTTGCCCCGGTCCCGCAGCAGCGCGTCGATGACCAGGACGACGATGCCGCCGACCAGCAGGACTAACTCGGGCAGAAAGAGTGTCAGGTCAGGCACCGCCGCCTCCTATCGCAGGAACGGCGCGAGGGCGACAGCGACGTTGCTGGCCGAGGCCAGGATGTCGAGCGTCGACGGGTTGATGAGGTTGAGCAGCGGGCCTGGGAAGATGCCGAAGGCCACGGTCGCCAACAGCATGGGAACCAGAATCCACACTTCCTTGCGGTTCAGGTCCAGCAGCTTGTGCTCGCCCTCGGCCCACTCCGCGGCGGGCGGACCAAGCAGGATGAGCTGAATGACCTTCCACAGGAACAGGGCCGCCGTGAAGATGATGCCGAGCACGCCCAACACGGCAAAGACAGTGATCCAACTGCCGGCCGGGAACGCGCCCCGGAAGACGAGGAACTCGGCGACGAAGCCCATCAGTCCCGGCAGGCCCAGCGAGGCCATCGCGAACAGAATGAGGAAGCCGGCGTACTTGGGGACCAGGCCGAACAGGCCGCCGTAGCGTTTCAGGTCGCGGGTGTGGGTGCGCTGGTCGTAGAGCAGGCCGACCATAAGGAACAACGCGCCCGTGATGAAGCCGTGGGCGAGCATCTCGTACACCGCGCCATTGACGCCCGCCGCGGCCGTGTTGGCGTATGCGGCGCGATTCTCGCCGCCGAGGCCGCCCTCACCGATGTAGGGCAGCAGGTACGCCGCCGCAGCCAGGCCGAGCATGACGTAGCCCATGTGGTTGACTGACGAGTAGGCGATGAGCTTCTTGAAGTCCCATTGGGCCATGGCGACCAGCGCGCCGTAGATGATGCCGATAAGAGCCAGCAGGGCGATGGGTATCGCCAGCAGATTGAAGGCCTCTGGGAACATGGGCAGCGAGATGCGCACAAAGCCATAGGTGCCCAGCTTCAGCAGGACGGCCGCCAGTACCACTGACCCGGCTGTAGGCGCTTCCACGTGGGCATCGGGCAACCAGGTGTGGAAGGGGAACATCGGAACCTTGATGGCAAAGGCCACGAAGAAGCCCAGGAAGACCAGCACTTGCAGCACCGTCTCGCCAGCGAAGGGGGCCAGGGCCGATGCATCCAGGATGTTGAACGTGCCGGTGCGGAAGTAGACGGCGATGATGGCCAGCAACATGAACACGCTGCCCGCCAGGGTGTAGAGGAAGAACTTGATGGCTGCGTACTCGCGCCGCGCCCCGCCCCACACGCCGATGAGAAAGTACATCGGAACCAGGCCGATCTCCCAGAACACGTAGAACAGGAACATATCCAGGGCGACGAACACGCCCAGCATGCCTGTCTCCAGGAGGAGGAACAGGGCGAAGTATTCCTTGACCCGCGTGTTGATAACGTCGCGCGAGTAAGCCAACGCCACCGTGGTCATAATGGTTGACATCCACAGCAGCGGCAGCGAGATGCCATCGACGCCCAGGTTGTAGGTGATGCCCAGTTGGGGAATCCAGGGCGCTCGCTCGACGAACTGGAAGCCGCTGCCGCCGGCCGCCACGTAGGCGACCCACAGGAAGGTCGTGATGATGCAGGGCACGACGCTCCACCACACGGCGAAATTCTTGATGGCGCGCTCATTCCGCATGAACAGAATGATGATCATCCCCACCAGCGGCCAGAAGACCAGGATGGAGAGCCAGGGGATCTGATCCATAATGGGCATAGCGATGATGTCCTCCCCTCCCAATGCGGACGGGGCGTGATTAGCGTAGCGCGAGATAAATACTCGACAGAATCAGGATGCTCACAAACACGACGAGCAGATAATTCTGCACGAAGCCGGTCTGGATGGTCCGGATAACGCGACCATACTCCTCGGTCACGATTCCGATGCCGTTGACGATGCCGTCCACGATAGCCGTGTCAAACCAGCGGCCCAGCGCGCTGAACGCGACGGTCAGCTTCGCGACGCCGTTCACGATGGCGTCGATGATGCGCTGGTCGAAGCGCGCCAATCCGTTGGACAGGGCTACGCTGCCCCGGATGAAGGTGTTCCTGTACAGGGCGTCAATGTAGTAGCCATTCTGTAGCGTGTTCCAAAAGAAGGCGAGGCCGGCCAGCGGGTCACGCTCGGTGGCGGTGAACCGGCGTCGGCCATAAACCAGGTAGCCAACCACCCAGCCGACAACGGCGATGGCGACCGACAGACCCGCCACCATGAAGTTAAGGTGGGTGGGGGCTTCCGCCTCTAGCACGGCCTCCGGTCCCAGGCCGGTCGTCGGAACCAGCGCGATCCAGTGGTGGAACCAGCTGCCGAAGTCGATATTGCCGACGCGGTCGGGGATACCCAGCAGGCCCAACAAGGTGGCGCCAATCGCCAGCACCACCAGCGGCATGGTCATCGTCCACGGGCTTTCCTTCGCCTCGCGCGCCATATCCGTGCGCGGCTCGCCGAAGAAGACCAACAACACCTGGCGAGCCATGTAGAAGGCTGTGATGCCGGCCGTCAACGTCAGGACGATCCACACCAGAATGTGGCCCTCTTCGTAGGCATGGGCCAGAATCTCATCCTTGCTCCAGAAACCTGACCAGAGAGGGATGCCCGTCAGCGCCAGCGTGCCCATCAGGTACGTCCAGAAGGTGATGGGCATCTTGCGGCGCAAACCACCCATGTTCCAGATGTCCTGGGGGTCGTCGGGGTTAGCGACGCCGCGCACCGCCCACACCGGCGCTGTCGCATTCGGGTCGATGGCAGAGGTGAGTGCGGGGCCGTGGTCGGGGGTATGGGGCAATTCGCTGCCGTGTTCCTCGTGCGGGGCAGGGTGGTCGTGGCTGTCATGGCTCATGTGCAGATGCTCCATGCCGTGAATCACGGAGCCGGAGCCGAGGAACAGCAGCGCCTTGAAGAAGGCGTGGGTCAGCATGTGGAATACGCCCGCCACCCACGCGCCGCTGCCGATAGCCGCGACCATGAAGCCGAGCTGGGATATGGTGGAGTAGGCCAGGATACGCTTGATGTCGTTCTGGGCGATGCCGATGGTGGCGGCAAAAATGGCTGTGAACAGACCAACGGCGGTGACGACGTTGAGCGGGTTGATGCCGTCGCTGGCCTCGCTGGCCGCCGCAAACACCGGGTACATGCGCGCGATGAGGAAGACACCCGCCGCCACCATCGTCGCAGCATGAATCATGGCCGAGACTGGCGTCGGGCCGGCCATAGCGTCGGGCAGCCAGACGTGGAGCGGGAACTGGGCCGACTTGCCCACCGCGCCCATGAATAGCAGCAGCGAGATGACGGATAGGGCAGGGATGGCGATGCCGGCAGCGGGAATCTCCATGCCCCCGAAGGCGAAGGTGGGTGTGCCAAACCCGATGAAGGTCTCCTTCAGCCGGTCCAGCGTCTCCATGGTGAACACCTGGCTGTAGTCGGTCGTTCCAGCCAGCGCGCCCAGGGCGATGATACCGAGGAAGAAGCCGACGTCGCCGATGCGCGTCGTCAGGAAGGCTTTCTTAGCTGCGTTGGAGTTGGCAGCGCCCTCCGAAACCCAGCGCCCATCACGGTAGACGGCTGTTCTCTTGCCGAACCAGAAGCCGATGAGCAGGAACGAGCATAGCCCCATCACCTCCCAGAACACGATGGCCTGGACAAGGTTGGGCGAAATGACGTAGCCGAGCATGCCCGCCGCGAACAGGGACAGATAAGCGAAAAAGCGCGAGTACAGGCGGTCGGTGTGGGCGGCGTCCTGGATGTTCATGTACCCTTGCGAGTACCAGAAGATCATCAGGCCCACCGTGGTCACCATCACGATCATGATGATGGATAGCGGGTCGAGGTAGGTCCCGACCTGGAAGGTGGACAGGCCGACGGGAGCCCAGTCCCACATCATCGACCACGGCGCTTCGCCGGCGTGGGCTGCCTCCAGCACGTGATCCGAGCCTTCGCCGATAGCCTGGAAGAAGATGAGGTAGCTCAGGATACCGGACAGTATCATCGCCCCGATGGCGACGCTGGAGCTGAGCCGCTGGCGGCGATTGGTGAACAGGACGATGATGACAAAAGCCAGGAGCGGAAACAGCGGAACCAGGAACGCGTACTGGGCGAAGGACATACGATCCTCACCACTTCATGAGGTTGACTTCTTCAACGCTGACCGTGTCGCGGGTGCGATAGATGGCGATGAAGAGGGCCAGGCCGATGGCGGCTTCGGCCGCAGCCAGGGCGATGATGAAGATGGCAAATACCTGACCGCTCATGTTGGCGGGGCTGAGGTAGCGCCAGAACGCGACCAGATTGACGTTGACGGCGTTCAGCATCAACTCGACGCCCATCAGGATGGCGATGGCATTGCGGCGCGCCAGCGCGCCGTATAGCCCGATGGCGAACAGGGCAGCGGCCACGAGAAGATACGCTTGCAGCGGGACAGACTCGACCATACAGCCTCACTCCCGCGCCAGGATGATGGCCCCGACGAGGGCAACCAGTAGCACCACCGACACAATCTCAAAGGGCAGAAGATACGGTCCCAGGAACGCATCGCCCAGCGCATTGACGGCCAGCAGCGGCGGCCGCTCAGCAGACACGCGCCAGTTTTGCAGGCTGGTCAGGCTCAGCACGACAAACATGAGCGCGGCAACCACGGCGGCCGCGCCCCACTGAGCATTGTTCTGGCTGACGCCGGGATCACCCATGACCCGCCGTGTTAACATGACAGCGAACAGGATCAGCACCGCCACCGCGCCCGCATAGATGAGAATCTGCGCGACGGCCAGGAAGGGGGCGTCGAGCAGCACGTACAGCCCCGCTACGCCGACGAAGGAGAGAATCAGCCACAGGCCGCTGGCAAAGACGGTACGCGCCATGACGACACCCAACGCGCCCACCAGCGTGATGGCCGAGACGATAACGAAGATGGAGGCGAGAAAGACGTTCATCGCGCCGGTACCGCCTGTTCTGCGAGCTGGGCCTCACGGCGTCGTGTCGAGCGGCCGGCGAGCCACATCACCAACGCGGCCAGTACCACATTCGCCACGAGCATGATGGGGACGGCGACGAAGGCCTCGTTAACGCCGAGGTTCGCGCTCCACAGCCCTGCCAGCGGCATCAGCACCGCCGTCATGAAGATGTTCAGCAGGCACAGCGGCACGAGGGCCTTCCAGGCGAAGCCCATCAGGTGATCGACCCGCACGCGGGGCAACGTGCCGCGTAGCCAGACGGTGAGGAAGACGAAGAAGTAGGTCTTGGCGATCAGGACGAAGGGGCCAAGATAGACGTTGAGCGGGTTGTTGAGGGGCACGAAGGGGATTTGATAGCCGCCGAAGAAGAGGGTCGCTGCCAGGGCAGACACGAACAACACGGCGATGTACTCCGCCAGGTAGAACATGCCGAACTTGAGGCCGCTATACTCAGTGTGATGCCCGGCCACGATTTCCGACTCGGCCTCCGGTAGGTCAAAGGGCGTGCGGTTGACCTCGGCCATCGCCGCGATGAGGAAGATGACGAAGGCCACCGGCTGGAGCAGGATGAACCAACCGAGCTGCGCCTGGCGGGCGACGATGCCACCGGTGGCGAGAGTCCCGGCAATGAGCACGACCCCCACCACGCTGAGCACCTGGGGAACCTCGTAGCTGACCATCTGGGCGACGGCGCGCATGGCGCCAATGAGGGAGTACTTGTTGTTCGACCCCCATCCGGCGATAAGGATGCCGACCGTGGTCAGCGACGCGACGGCGAAGATGAACAGCAGGCCGATGGTGAGGTCGGCCGCCGTCAGGCCGTAGCCGAAGGGCAACACGGCAAACACGAGCAGCGCAGGCGGTACGACCAGGATCGGACCGAGGTTGTAGATGGCGCGGCTGGCCGCCGTGGGCGTGATGTCCTCTTTGGTAAGGATCTTGATCATGTCGGCGACCGGCTGTAGCAGGCCCTTTGGCCCAGCGCGATTGGCGCCGATACGGTCTTGCAAACGGCCGATGACCTTGCGCTCGACCCAGGTGATGAACAGCATGTTGAGCAGGGCGAATAACAACAGGGCGACGGCGACCGCGATGTACTGCGTGAGGGACGCCGCCCAGAGGGGCATGAACTGGGAGAGGAAGTCGGCCATGGGCATCAGCCTCGGCATGCAGGCAGCAATGGTAGGGAGCAGAGCATCAGGCTAGATCCACTCGAGCGCGCCCTTGCGCCAGGCGTAGAACAGCCCGCACAGCAGGATGGCGACGAAGATCGTGACCTCAATCAGGGGTAGCCAGTTCAGGACGCCGCCCGCCGTTGCCAGCCCGGTATGCGCCACCGCCCACGGCAACAAGAAGGCGATCTCAATGTCGAAGATGACGAACACCAGGGCGTAGATATAGTACTGGACCTTGAACTGAATCCAGGTATCACCGACTGTCTCGAGACCGCATTCGTAGGTGGACTTTTTAATGGGACCGGGGCGTTTGGGACGCAAAAGCCAGGCAGTGAGGAGGCCCAGTACGGGAAAGATCAGGGCAATAACGAGGAATACTCCGACGAACGACCATTCAGCCAACATTGGCGCGATCCTTTCGGCCGTTTTTGGTGCGCTACCTCGCAATAGGTATAATGTTGGCGCGGCAGCGCAGACCGGCGGGGGTATTGTATCGTATGGCCATCAGCGTGTCAAACTTATCTGACGCCCAATGGGACCAGTTTGTGGCGGCTCATCCGGCAGGCCACGTCCTGCAATCCTCCACCTGGGGCGCGATGAAGGGCCGCCACGGCTGGCGTCCGCTGCGCGTCGTGCTGACCGATGATGCCCGTCAGCCGGTCGCGGGCGCGCAACTGCTGCTGCGCCAGATGCGCCTGGCGACAGTCGCCTACGCCCCCAGGGGGCCGGTGGCTCTCCCGTCCGACCTGCCCGTCCTCCTGCCCCATCTCCACGCCGCCGCCCGCCGCGCCGGGGCTGTCTTCCTCAAGGTTGAACCCCACTGGGCGAGCGACGGCGGCACGTGGCAGGCCCACGGCTTCAGCCCGGCCGCCACCGTCCAGCCGCCCAGCACCATCCTGCTAGACCTGACCCAGAGCGAGGACGACCTGCTGGCGGCCATGAAGCAGAAGTGGCGCT